>JBEIPT010000265.1:0-5435 GCA_040376895.1 Lysobacteraceae bacterium
CTTCGTGGCGGGCTCTGGCACGCCCGCCATCACGATCGAGCTCAACAATAACTCACTGGTGATCGAATCGATCAGCGCCCAAAATGTCGACCTCGCGATCAGCAACTGGATCTGTTACACGCATCACTACGGGGAAGGCAATCAGGTCACGATTCGGCAGTCGCGATTCGAAAACACTCGGTTGACGCAGTCCAGCAATTGCCACAGCACGTCGATCCGCAATTCCATGGTCACGTCGCGGAGCGACAACCCGAATGATCAGGCCATCATTGTGTCGCCCTATGCCGATGAAGCGCTTTCGACTCCGTCGTTCACAATGGTCGGCAGCACGATTCGAGCAGGCGCGTTGCGGATTGCCGTTCAATCCGACACCGCCGATCCGCCCAAGCCCATGGTGAAATTGCAGAACTCCGTGTTCGAGAACGATGGCGCCGAAGTATCGGTTGACGGTGCAGACGTGTATGCCATCCGGAATCGTTACGACAGCCTGGCGATCTCCAACGGCCAGCTCCAACAGAACAGCAGCAATATCGTTGCAGCGCCACAACTGGCAGCGAATGGTCGACCCACCACAACATCGCCTCTGGTGAATGCAGGTTCGCGTTTCGTCGATGGTGGTTTGCCGGTTCTCGATCTGGCGGCGAATCCACGTCTGATCGGCACCGATCCGGATATCGGCGCGTTCGAGACCAGCGTCAACGATGCCCTGTATCTGGACGTCACGACCACAGCGTCATCCGGGGCAGGTTCGCTCGCGCAGGCGGTGGCCAGTGCGAACGCATTCGATGGTGGGCAGGTCATCCGTTTTGATCTCAGTGGCTCTTGTCCGCGAGTCATCACGCTGACTTCCCGGCTCAACATCTCCGATGACCTGAGAATCCTCGGCGACACACAGCCGGGAACCGTACCCAACACGCTCGTCAGCGGTGCCTACAATGGTGCACCCTGTGTGGTGTTGCAGGCTGGCGCTGGCGTGTCGGACGCCGTTGATTTCGAGTCCACTGATTCAGCCGACAATCTGCAGGTGACGAACCTCGGATTTTCCGGCTTCAGTGGCGCCGGCGTGACCGTGCGTTCGGGCCAGGGGCATCGGCTCACCGGCCTGCATTTCGGTTCGCCGATCGGCGCGTTGTCCTTGAACGATGTCAGTTTCGCGATCCGGGTTGTCGACGCTGCCGGCAGCGCCAATATTGGTGGGACGGAACCTGAGCTGGCCAATCTGATCGGCAATTCGTCAATTGCCATCCAACTCAGTGGCATCGGGTCCAACCAGGTGATCGGCAATGCCATCGGATCGCGTGGCCTTGACGACCTGGGCAACAATCTCGGCATCAGCGTGACGTCGCCCTTGAACCTGATCAGCGACAACCGGATCGTGCTGAGCAGTTCGCCGAACCTGCTGATCACCGGGATAAACGCCACCGAGAACACCGTGACCAACAATTCGATATCTTCCGGCGACAATCACGGCATCGTCATTTCGAATGGCGCGAACCGCAATCGGATCGGGCCGGACAACAGCATCGTCGGTAACGGGCTGGATGGGATATCGATCGGTTCGGGGGCACTCAATCAGATTCGCGAGAACCGCTTCGGCAGCAATGGTGGGCTGGGGATCGACTTGGCACCGGATGGCGTTACCGAAAACGATATCGACCCGGCCAGTTCGATCATCACGGGCCTGGCAAATCGTCTGCAGAATTACCCAGTGCTGACCAGTGTTCGCCGCTCGCCCTTGTTCGGTCAGTTCTTTGCGGTCCTGGCAGGTGAACTGGAGACCACGGAGGGAACCTATGCGATCGACATTTTCCGGGTGGCATCGTGTGACGCTTCTGGCCACGGAGAGGGGAATGTCCTGATCGGCAGCACAACGGTGACGGTTGACTGCGGACTGTTTTCGCATTGTGCGGAGCCGTTCGAGATATTGCTCGCGGATGACGGTTTCGATGATGGGCAACATATCGCGCTGACAGCGACCGGCCCGGGTGGCAATACCTCCGAGTTTTCGCCGTGTTACGACCAGAATCCCGACTACGACATCACGGTCAGCAATGGCATGAACGGTGCTCAAGCGGGCAGGGCGACGACGTATACGATCACCGCGACCAATGGTGGCTACACCACTGTCGGCAACGAACGAATCCGCGATACGTTCCCGACCGCCTGCGCGAACGTCATCTGGACCTGCCTCGGCAGCAATGGCGGCACCTGCAGCTCGTCCGGTTTCGGCAACATCAACGATTCGGTGGTATCCCTGCCGATCGGCGCCAGCGTCACCTACACGGCGACGTGTTATCTCGCTGCCAACGCAACGGGGACCCTCGTCAACACGGCTACGGTCACCAGCGGGCGAGATGATCTGACGCCCGCAGACAACTCCGATACCGACAGCGATCCGATCGTTCGTGTGCAACTTTCGGTTGGGCAAGCCAGTGTGGTGGAGGGAACAGGCGGGGTGACGCAGTTGGCCTATACCGTCACTGCCACGCCAACACCCTTGGTCGAGACTACAGTGGACTACGCCACCAGCAACGGCACGGCGACTGCCGGTAGTGATTACACGGCCGGGTCGGGAACGCTGACCTTTGCCGCAGGGACCACTTCGCGGATCGTACGGGTCAATGTGGCTTCGGACACTGAAGTCGAAGATGATGAAACGTTGACCCTGACCTTGAGCGATCCCAGCGGCGCCGAGATCGCCACCGGTTCGGCCACTGGCACGATCGTCAATGACGATGCGTACGGCACGACGACCAGCATCAGCAGCCACACCCCGAATCCGTCTGAGGTTGGTGAACCCTATACCGTCACGGTACTCGTACGCTCCGCAACCGATGCCCCGCCAGGCATGGCACTGGTCGACGATGGTCAGGCGAGTTGCACGGCATCACTGACGGCCGTGACCGCCACAGCGAGTCGTGGCAGTTGTGTCCTATCGAGTGCCTTGCCAGGTAACCGCACATTGACCGCGACCTATCAGCCATCAAGTACGCGCTTCGCTGCAAGCGCGGGGTCAGAGGGGCATCAGGTCACCATGCCGGTGTTGTTGTCGGACGGGTTCGAGGACTGAGTGGAGAAGCTGCCCTCGCGGCGACAGAATTTGCCGTCGGCAACGGTCTGTGGGAGTCCTGATCGGCCCGTTCGGTGCGCTTGTTCGCGCATCAAACCGGGTACAGCCTATGGGTGTGTCTCATGATGTTCCAATGTTCCGAAGCCGGCACAGACTTTGCCTTCTCCCGTGAAACGGGAGAAGGTGGTCCGCAGGACCGGATGAGGGCCAGATTGCCGCGAAGCTGGGCTTGTCGCCAGCGTTCCTCATCTGCTTGTCGGCATCATGGAACGCAAGCGGGAGAAGCTTCGCTTCGATCAGCGACGCATGGATCTTGATCCATGCTTGCGCCTTCATGCTGCTTGATCAAATCTATCCATACCCTCAATGATTCGCGGCATGGCGCCCCAGGATCACCGCCAGTGCCCGTGCTTGCGCCACCGGCAGATACGGAATCGACAGCGCCGCCCCCAGCGGATTGGCGCCCATGGTGTCGACCACCAGGTCCGCCATGGCCGCACGGCGGTCGAATGGTGAGGTTTGCAGGCGCACTACCTGTACTTTGTCGAGCTCAACGACCAGCATGTGCCGCGTGAGCCAGCCGCTCTGCCAGACGAGGAACTGGCGATTCACCGCATAGCGGCTATGTTGCGCCCATTTCCAGGCCGAGAATCCCGACCACACAGCCATCAGAAGCACCGCCAGCGCCGCAGGATTGAACCAGGTACCCACCAGTGCGATCAGGACCCAGAAGGCCACGCGTGGTCGTGCATAGCGAATCCATGCTCGGCGATGCAAGGGACGCCAGTCCATCAACGCGACATCGAAGCCGGGCAGCGCCATCTGGACCAGTTCGTCTGTCTTGGCCGGGTCGGCAAGGGGCGCCAGCCACTTGAGTCGGGCGTGCTCATCGTTAACGGCGGCCACGCCGCCCGAGACATCCACACGAATCGACTCGCGGTTGAACCAGCGCGACAGCCAGGTACTGTGGCGATCAAGCAACTGGATTCGTTGTCTCCTGGCGCTTGCCTGGAATCGAGACAGCAGACCGGCCTGGGTGGCGAGCCGTGCGCCATGTTGCGTGAGCCGAAACCCATAGAACTGCAGGAGTGCGAGAGCGATCGAGAACAGCCGCAATACGATCATTGCAGCGAGCAGCACGGCCAGCACCGATCCGGCAACGGCCAACCAAGTCTGGCTGTCGTTGGTGAAACCGCCCATCATCTGCTTTGCTTCCTGACCGACGCCCTTGAAGAATCGGCCGGAGTAGTTGTCGGAAACCTGGGTCCAGGCAGCAATCAGCGAGCCCACCAACAGCATGCCGCGATTGGAGATCACGCCGAGTTTGAGTACCTCGACAAGCGACATCTCATGCAGGCATTGATCGGCGTTGTCGTGGGACTGACTGTTGTCCCCGGCGGCCTCGGCGGTGTGCTGGTGGCGACGCAGGATCGCCTCGAGTTCCTGAGCGTCGGCGCGACGCAAGACGCTCATGGTTGCTTCGGGCTTGATGCCTCCGGCGGATTCCAGTTTCAGTTCGGTCACATCGAACAGGCGGTGCAGCAGGTTCTGCTTCTGCACGATGTTCTGGATACGCGCGAATGGAATATGCCGTTCGGTTCGATCGAAGATGCCCTCACGCACCACCAGCTCGTCGGCTGCGATTCGATAACGGAAGCCGAAGCTGTAGATCAGTGAATAGACTGCCACGCCCAGCCCACCCAGGGCGGCATACAACTCCCAGGTCTCGCCTTGGTGGAACACGACCAGGAAGATCAACGGAAACAGGATATGCCGCAACTGCGTCAGCAGTGCGAACAGCCAGGACATCGGGTGCAATCGACGCTCGTGGGTCGCGTCGGCGCGAGGCTCAAGCGCCATCGACACCCTCACGGCGGTCGAGCAGGGTATCCCGCAGCGCCAAGGCATCGGCATGGTGCAGGCCACTCAGCGTGATGTTCTCCATTCGGGTCCCGGCAGTGTGCACGACCAGTTTCGCCATGCCCCAGCGCCGATCGAGCGGGCCCTGGTTCACTTCCGTATGCTGGATCCGCGAACGTGGAACGAAGGTTTCCGACTGCCAGAACACGCCTCTTTGAACCAATAGCCCGTCCGGCAGATGTTGAACCCGGTAGTGCCGAAAACTGGCCGCGCCGTGGCTGAAGCCGATCAAGCCGGCAACAGCCATGGCCAACAGCGCGCAGATGATTGGCCAGAAAAAGCCCTTCGAGACAACGGTCGCCAATACAAATGCCGGCGGTACCAGCGGAAACAGGAACATGAACCAACTGCCCAGTTTCAGCACCAGCGATTCCTTGGGGTGTATGGATATCGGGCCATAGGCCGCGTCAGATCGGGCAGATCGATTGTCCAACAGGAACGCTCC
>JBEIPT010000485.1:0-2677 GCA_040376895.1 Lysobacteraceae bacterium
CGGTGGTACGTGTGGCCATGCGTGAACTCCTGGGTCGACGGCAGCAGTGTTGCACCCGCCGGACAGCCAGCGGTTGACCTCGCTCAATTTTCCCCGGTCACTGGCAAGCCATGGCTGTTTCGGGCAGCCTTGAGGTCCCCACCGGAGTGTCCCCATGGCCCGTTACGTCGATGGTTTTGTGCTGCCTGTACCCACCGCCAAACTTGCCGACTACAAGAAGATGGCGCGCCTGGGCAGGAAAGTCTGGATGGAGCATGGCGCGCTCGAATACGTCGAATGTGTGGCCGATGACGTCAAGCCTGGCAAGTGGACTTCATTCCCGCAAGCCGTGAAATTGAAGGAAGGCGAAGTCGTGGTGTTCGCCTGGATCACCTACAAGTCGCGCAAACACCGCGACCAGGTCAACGCGAAGGTCATGGCCGATCCGCGCCTCAAGGCGATGAGTGGCAAATCCATGCCCTTCGACGGCAAGCGCATGTTCTGGGGCGGCTTCAAGACCATCGTCGAAGCATAGCCGCGCAAGTCGGGCTTCGCCTAAGACGAAGCCCTCTCTGCACATCAGCCCGATCACACCGTGACCGGATTCGCCTTGTCGGTATCGATGCCGTAAAGCTTGATCGCCTTCTCGACATCCGCCGGCTTGAGCTTGCCTTCGGCTGCGAGTGCCGCCACCGCTGCATGCGCCACATAGTTGCGATCGACCTCGAAGAATCGACGCAGGTTCGCACGCGTGTCGGATCGCCCGAAGCCATCCGTGCCGAGCACCGTGTACGACTTGCCTGCCGGCAGGAAGGCACGGACCTGATCGGCGTACTGGCGGACATAGTCGGTCGCCGCAACGACTGGACCATCCAGACCTTCGAGTTGTTCCGTGACCCACGCCTTCTTCGGCTTGGCCATCGGATGCAGGCGGTTGTGGCGTTCGCAGTCGTACCCGTCGCGACGCAGTTCCACGAAACTCGGGCAGCTGAAGATGTCGCTCTTCACGCCAAAGTCGCGCTCGAGCAGCGCTGCTGCAGCGATCACTTCGCGCAGGATCGTGCCGGAGCCGAGCAACTGTACGCGCAAGTCACCCTTCTTCGTCTTGCCGGCACCTGACAGCAGGTACATGCCCTTGATGATGCCCGCCTCGGCGCCTTCCGGCATTTCGGGGTGGGTGTAGTTCTCGTTCATCAGGGTCATGTAGTAGTACACGTCTTCCTGGTCGGTCAGCATGCGCCGCATGCCGTCCTGCAGGATGACCGCCACTTCGAACCCGAACGTCGGATCGTAGCTCTTGCAGTTCGGGATCACGCCCGAGAAGAGATGCGAGTGGCCGTCTTCATGCTGCAGGCCTTCGCCATTCAGCGTGGTACGACCGGCCGTGGCACCCAACAGGAATCCACGCGCGCGCATGTCGCCGGCCAACCAGGCCAGATCCCCGACACGCTGCATGCCGAACATCGAGTAGAAGATGAAGAACGGCAGCATCGGCAGATTGTTCGTCGAGTAGCTGGTCGCCGCAGCAATCCAGCTCGACATGGCACCTGCCTCAGTGATGCCTTCCTGCAACACCTGTCCGGCCGCATCTTCGCGGTAATACATCAACTGGTCGGCATCCATAGGGCGATACAACTGACCGAACGGTGCGTAGATGCCCAATTGGCGGAACAGGCCTTCCATACCGAACGTGCGGGCTTCATCAGCGACGATCGGCACCGAACGCGGACCCACACTCTTGTCGCGCAGGATCACGTTGAGCGCCTGCACAAACGCCATGGTCGTCGAGATCTCGCGTTCGCCCGAGGCCTTCAGCAGGCGATCGAACGCGGCGAGTTCCGGCACCGCCAACGATTCGTCGGCCTTGCGGCGACGCTGCGGCAGCGAACCGCCGAGTGCTGCACGGCGGGCCTTCATGTACTGCACTTCCGGCGAGTTGTCGCCCGGGTGATAGAACGGGACTTCTTCCAGCTTGTCGTCCGGAATCGGCAGGTTGAAGCGATCGCGGAATGCTTTGATCGCCGTCGTTTCCATCTTCTTCTGCTGATGGGTGATGTTCTTCGACTCGCCGGCCTCGCCCATGCCGTAACCCTTGACGGTCTTCGCCAGGATGACGGTCGGCTGACCCTTCTTCGCGTGCGCGGCCGCATACGCGGCATAGACCTTGTGCGGATCGTGGCCGCCGCGGTTCAGATGCGCGATGTCGTCATCGGACAAACTCGCGACCATGGCTTTCGTCTCCGGATATTTGCCGAAGAAGTGTTCACGCGTGTACGCGCCGCCGAAGGCCTTGCAGTTCTGATACTCGCCGTCGACGGTTTCGTTCATCAACTTGCGCAGCATGCCTTTGGTGTCGCGCATGAGTAGCGGATCCCAATAGCTGCCCCAGATCAGTTTCAGCACGTTCCAGCCAGCGCCGCGGAACACACCTTCCAGTTCCTGGATGATCTTGCCGTTGCCGCGCACGGGCCCATCAAGCCGCTGCAGGTTGCAGTTGATGACGAAGACCAGGTTGTCCAGTTGCTCGCGACCGGCCAGCGCAATCGCACCCAGGCTCTCTGGTTCGTCCGATTCACCGTCGCCCATGAAACACCAGACCTTGCGGTCACTCTCCGGCATCAGGCCGCGGTGTTCCAGATACTTGAAGAAACGCGCCTGGTAGATCGCCGTGATGGGGCCGAGGCCCATCGACACGGTC
>JBEIPT010000359.1:0-4032 GCA_040376895.1 Lysobacteraceae bacterium
AGGGCGAACCGGGAGACCAGAACCTGCCGCCCTGACGCCATCACGGCTGGACCGTTCGACGCAGAATGAAGGTCAGGCCGAACATCATGGCTCCGAGCAACAGAAGCGCCGGCCACGAGGTTGCCGGGATCGATCGGACCACACCGGCGGGCAGGGTTTGCACGATCATGCCGACACCCAACACGAAGTTGTTGTCGGGCCCGGTGAATCCACCCATGCCGTTGCCGACGCTCGGATCGGAGTCCACTGCCGAAATCGTCAGCGTGGTCAGCGGCAAGGCAGTCTGGACCCAGATGCCGACGCTGTCGGTGCCCTTCGTGTAGCCCACGGTTTGGCCTTGTACCGGCACCGGAACGTTGGCGCAGGTCGGCACGATGTTGCTGATGTCTCCGTAACGTCCGACCATCACCAGGGTCGTTGGTGTCTGCGTGATGGCTGGCGTGCAAACCGGAAACGTGGGGTCACTCACGGCCGTGGGAACCGGAATCGGCGGTGGCGGCCGCGGCAGGCTGGAGTCGCCTGCATGCAGTGTGCCTTGCCACCCGGACGCAGCGGTCACAGTGACTTGTTCGCCCTGATCCACCGTGTCGAGGAAGAGCCACGATCCGGCTGGCAACGCGCCACCTGCGAGACTGCTGAAGTCGTAGAGAATGGTGGCAGTAGTGCCATCGGCCGCATCGAAATACAGCACTTGCTGGTCGGTCGTGGGCGCGGGTGTGCCGACGGGCGCGCCAGCAAGGTTGTATCCGGCCACCAGTGAAACCTGCGACAGCGCGGGAATGCCGCCGTTGTAGCCGGGTGCACCATTGACGAACGTGATGCCGGGGATCGGCTGATTGGGCCCGGAGTAGTAGCCGTCGTCATTTCCGGCGACACCAAAGCCGTTCCACGCGTTGCTGCCGCCGGACACGGACAAGGTCACCGAAAATGGTCCGGAGCCCGGTCCGGTTCCGGCAACCGTTCCGGCATAACTCTGCGATGTGGCGGTGCTACCGCTACCGAACGGAACCACGCCCGCGTAACTGCCCCAGGCCAACGCCTGGGCATGCAGGGCCGGTGCGGTCATCAGGAGTCCGGACAGCATCAGGGCGCTCGGAAGCAAGGACAGGCGGGGGCGGACGAACATGAAGAACTCCTGGCAGCATCGATTCGGGATGGGCGCGGGCAGGAGATTGCGATCACCGCAGGTCCGCCGCCCCGCTCCGGACTTTGGGCGAGCCGCTGGGGCTTGTCATCACAGGTTCCAGCGATGCACGCGCCGGAAATTTCATGCGTTGATCCGGTTACGTGGCCACCGATCGGGATGTACCCCACGGCAAGTTGCCATCCCGTGCCGTGGGCCGCACGCCCCCGAAACAGCCCTGTGCGATTTGTTCGTCCGCCAGCTGCGGCCTGCTAAACTGCCGCATTGATTGTCTGATGCGGCCTCCCATGCACGTACTGGTTTCCAATGATGACGGGGTCGATGCCCCGGGCATCCGAATTCTTGCCGAAGCCATGCGTGTGCTTGGACAGGTCACGGTCGTGGCGCCGGATCGCAATCGCAGTGGCGCCAGCAACTCGTTGACTCTTGAACATCCGGTGCGTGTCCAGGAGTTGTCGCCGGGTCGGTATCGCGTCAACGGCACGCCGACCGATTGTGTTCATCTGGCATTGCTGGGGTTGCTCGACAAGGACCCGGACATCGTCGTTTCGGGCATTAACGATGCTTCGAACCTCGGTGACGACGTGATCTATTCGGGCACCGTGGCAGCGGCCATCGAAGGGCGTTATCTGGGACATCCGGCGGTCGCCGTGTCGCTGGTGTCGCGGGATCATCGTCCCCAGCATTTCGAAACCGCCGCCCAGGCAGCCGTGATGGTGGTCCAGCAATTGCTGAAAGACCCGCTGCCGGCCGACACCATCCTCAACATCAACGTGCCGGATCGGCCGTTCGACGAACTCGAAGGGTTCGAAGTCACGCGATTGGGACATCGGCATCGTGCCGAGCCGTGTATCCGACAGCAGGACCCGCGGGGCAGGGATGTCTGGTGGATCGGGCCTGCCGGTCCCGAGCAGGATGCCGGACCGGGAACCGACTTCGATGCCGTGCGCCGCGGTTTTGTGTCGATCACACCCTTGCAGGTGGATCTGACGCGTCACACCGCGCTGGAGAACGTCTCGCGATGGATCACGCCCTTGAGTCGTGGCTTGCGCGGAGGCCGTTCATGATCGGTTTGCGCCGCGATCGCGGTGGATTGGGCATGACGTCTCAGCGTGTCCGCGACAAACTCGTCGAACGACTGAAAGGCGAGGGCATCACACACCCGCGGGTACTGGAAGTGATGCGCGCGTTGCCCCGGCATGTGTTCGTCGACGAAGGTCTCGAATCCCGTGCCTACGAGGATTCTGCTTTGCCGATCGGGCTCGGCCAGACGATCTCGCAGCCCTACATCGTCGCGCGCATGACTGAACTGGTCCTCGAAGCCAAGCCCGAACGGGTGCTCGAGATCGGTACCGGTTCGGGTTATCAAGCATCGGTGCTCGCTGAGTTGGGCCTGAAGGTCTACACCGTCGAACGAATTGAAGCTCTGCTGCGCAATGCGCGTCGCCGGTTTCGGGCGTTGAAGCTCGAACACATCCGCAGCAGGCATGACGACGGTCGCCTGGGCTGGCCGGACGAAGCACCGTTTGATGCCATCCTGCTGACCGCTGCCGGTGAATACGTGCCCGAAGAACTGAAGCAGCAGCTGCGCGTGGGGGGTGCACTGGTGGCTCCGGTAGGCCCGCAGAATGCGCAGCAAACCCTGGTGCGCCTGGTGCGCACGGAGAATGGTTTCGAGGAACAGCAGTTCGAGTCTGTGAGTTTTGTGCCCTTGCTCGGGGGCATCAGCTGATGAAGTTGTTCCGGCCGTGGTACGAACGTGTCCTCAAATGGTCCGAACACCCGAAGGCACCAAGTCTGCTTGGGTTCCTGAGTTTTATTGAAGCCATCATTTTTCCGGTGCCCCCGGAAGTGATGCTGGCGCCGATGACCTTGGCGAAACCGCAGAAGTGGGCGTGGTTCGCCACGATCAGTCTGATCGGGTCCTTGCTCGGCGCGTTTGTCGGGTATGCACTGGGCATGTTTGCGCTGAATCTGATCGAACCATTGATCCAGTATCTCGGTCTGATGCCGAAATTCGAAGAGGTCAAGATCGCTGCCGCGGAAAACGGTTTCTGGTTCCTGCTGGTCGGCGGATTTGTCCCGATTCCCTTCAAGTTGCTGACGATCGCTTCGGGTGTGGTCGGCATGCCCCTGGTGCCGTTTTTCTTCGGCGCGTTGATCGGACGCGGCAAGCGCGTTTATCTGCTGGCCGGCATGGTGCGACTGTTCGGTGCCCGTGCACAGCAGATTCTGGATCGCCACGTCGAGCGGATCGGTTGGGCGGTGGTCGCGACAGTCGTGATCGCGGGTGTGGCCTATCTGTTCTGGCCGGCGGCCGGGGCCTGACATGGCGATCGGCTTTCGGTTCCTGATCATGGTGTGCACCCCGATCCTTCTGACGGGTTGCCTGCTCTCGCCGAATACGCGCGTCGACCCACCGGCCAGTCGACAGGTTCCGCCATCGACCGTGGCAAAGCCGGCAGCCAAACCGAAGCCCGCCGGACCCCTCTACACGGTACAGAGTGGCGACACCCTGTATTCGATCGCGTTCCGGCAAGGCCTGGATTACCGCGAGGTTGCGCGCTGGAACCAATTGAGCGATCCCGGCCGGATTCAAGTCGGACAGGTGTTGCGGATGTCTCCGCCGAAGCCAACGTCTGCGAGTGCTGCGCCGACGCCCATTCCGGCGCCAAGGCAGCAGCCAGTCGTCACGACTCGTCCGACAGCGCCTTCTCCGGTTGTATCCGCGTCGCCGCAGTCGCCGCCAACCTCGCGTACACCGACCTCGGTGTCGACTGCGATCGGGCTCTCGCCCAAGCCTGCGCCAGTCGTGTCGGCGTCGCCCGGGCCATCGACAACACCGGCTCCGGTTGCGACGACTGGCCAACCTCAGACCACGCCGATTG
>JBEIPT010000442.1:0-3063 GCA_040376895.1 Lysobacteraceae bacterium
GATCGTCGAATGAACAGATTGCCGGGTTTCTTGCTGCTGACTGGTGTCTCGCTGGGCGCCGCTTCTCAGGAAAAGGACGCGGAAGCTCGCGAATCCGGCCGCGACGACACACGATCTCCCTGGGCGTTCGGCGTCGGGGCAATCGTGTCGGACAGTCCCTACGCTGGCGAGCGCTCTCGGGTGATTCCGGTGCCCGTGGTCAGCTACCAGGGCGAGCGTTTCTTCATTCGAGGTGTGTCGATCGGCTACCAACTCTTCAAGGACGACGCGATCCAGCTCGACCTGCTGGGCAAGTACCGTTTCGCAGCGTTTGAAGTGGACGACCTTGGCGCTTCGGAATTGGCCTCGAACGGCATCGACCCGAGACTGCTCGAAGACCGCGATGGCGGTGTTGACCTGGGATTCGGAATGAAGTGGACCGGCGTTGCAGGCGAATTGGACTTTGAACTGCTCGCTGACGCGACCAACACCAGCGGTGGCCAGGAGGTCAAACTTGAGTACAGCTATCCCATCAGTTTCGGCTTGGGTCGACTGTCGCCCTCGACCGGCATTACGTGGATGTCCCAGGATCTGGCCAACTACACGTTTGGCACTCTGGACAGTGAAGTCGCGCGAGGGGTCGTCGACTACCGCCCTGGCTCCACCACCATTCCTCAGGTTGGCCTGTCGTTTGCGCATCCTTTGAGCAGAAAATGGTTCTTCTTCGGCGCAGTTCGATACGCGGCACTGCCCGACAAAGTCCGGCAGAGCCCGCTGATTGAAGACGGGGTCGACGGGGAATCGTCCCTTCTACTCTTTTTCACTCGCGGGCTGTAACGCGGCGGAGGCCACGCGCACTGCCGGTATTGGATGGGGCTCCTGACAATGCTCAGATTGGAAGCAGCTATTCGAATCCGTCGCCATAGATGCTGGCCACGGCGGTTGTCACGAGCCCGTCCGCCAATTGGTTGAGATAGACCTCCAGGTTGGTGTATCCCGCAGTTCCGGTCAGCGGCAGGGAAAGCGCGTTGCCATTGTGGTCAGGCACCATGGGATTCAATCCAAGGCTTGCATGGGTTAGTTCGAATGCATCGGGCATGCCATCGTTGTCGCCATCCGCTGGTGGCTGCGGGGGTTGCACAAAATCCAGGTCAAAGGTGTCGTTCGCGATTGCTGTCCCATAGGGCACATTCGGGATGGCATCGGAGCGGACCGATTGGCGGATACGTCGATCCATCGGATCCGTAGGATACGCGCCGGAATCGGCGAGCAGTTGATCGCGCAATGCAGCGGTGGGCACGTATGCAACCTGACCATGCAAGTGCCGCACTACCAATCGGGACGCTACACCCGGATCGACATTGGGCACGGCCGCGGCAAAGTCATTGCAGCAGTGAAACAGTTGGTAGTCGGCAAATGCGGGATACAGGTTCATGTCGTTGCCACTGACGAACAGTTGGTTGTCGGCGACATCGAGAAAATCGTGCAACACCATGCCATATGGAAAACCCGACCGCACCCGGAACCGGTTGTTGACCATGTTCATTTGCAGTCGGTATGGGCCGAGCGCCGGGTTCTGGTCGACATCGCGGTTGTACCAATACAGAAAACCCGGATCGAAGTAGTAATTGTTCGATACCTCCACGCGCAGCGCTCGCGCCTGGCAATCGGATGCGGTGCCCGGATCACCTTCATAGGCACTCGCTTCACAGGTGATTTCCGGCAAGCGACCACCGATGCGGTACCAGAGATTCTTGACGATGCTGAGCTGGTCCTGCGGATGTTCCGCATGAGAATAGTTGAGCAGAATGCCGCCCCGGTCGGCATGGTCACCGACGGTTTCGGCAATCACGCTGCGCTGGATCGTTCCCTCTGAAGCCCAGGAGATCTGGATGGCTTCGTCGGCGGCATGGCCGATCGAGATATGGTCGAAGATGAATCGATTCACACCATCGAGTCGAAGACCGTCATCCAGCCTTTCGCCGCCACCCGGGAGCGGAAGATTCCAGCCGGGGCGCAGTCGAAGGTGACGCGCACTGAGGTTGTCGCAGTTGTTGCGTTCATAGTGCCCGTCACAGACCAGCCCGCGGAGGGTGATACCGCCCGGTGATGTCTGGCCGGCGATGGTGACGTTGCCATGGATCACGTTGGCGACGCCGTGAATGACGCCACTCACCTTGAACAGGATGTAGCGCGACCCGCTCTGCCGCAAAGCGTGATTCAGAGAGCCCGGCACGGTGCCGGATGGATCCGGATCAAGACTGGTGACGTAGAGCACCTGCCCGCCTCGCCCGCCGCTGGTGCTGGCGCCAAAACCCTCCGCGCCCGGGAAGGCCGGGGTGCCTTGCGCCAGCGCTGCTTTGGCACACGTCAACATGATTGCAACACCCAGCATACGCAGAGCGCGGCTCATGGCACATCCTCGAAGCCGCCGCGAAACAGTGCATCCGGCAAGTGTTCATATGCGCCTATGTCGACGACATCGCCGATTTCGCGGGGGTTGAACTCGACATCGAACAGGCCGACTCCGCCATTCGGAGTTACCGGATTGCCGGCATCGATCGCCGGTGACCCGGCTTGCAGACGCAAATTGCTCGGGGCCGAGACGAACATCGGATCGACGCCATTGATATTGCCGCCGAGGTTCGCCGACATCGTCACGTCGTTGCCGAAACTGGCTCGCATGTTGCCGTGGACGATGCTGTTGTAGAACGATTTCTGACCGGGGCTACCATAGAATTCGATGCCCGAGTCAGGGTGGCCGGCGATCGTCAGGGTGTAGAGATGGACACTGCCTGTGGTGTTGGCATTCAACACCAGCCCGGTCCCGTTGCCGCGGGCCATGGCACTGCTGCCCATGACCATTCGCGAGTCATCCGCCAACGCAATCGATACCTGGCTACGGTTGCCCAGCGCGTTACCAGGCCCCGTGTTGTTGCTGACGTCGAGCTGTTCGATATTGATCAGGGCATTGCCGGCAGCGTCCAGGCTCAAGGCAGATCCACTATAGACCGGGGCCACCAGTTGGTGTGAGTGGATTCGCACAGCGGACAGTGCCAGGTAGGCGTCACCCTTGGCGATGGC
>JBEIPT010000575.1:0-1939 GCA_040376895.1 Lysobacteraceae bacterium
AGGACGTCGAGAACATCATCCAGAAGCTGCTGCAGAAGTGCGACTACGATGTCGACAAGGCGCAGACCGGCATCGTCTACATCGACGAAATCGACAAGATTTCACGCAAGTCCGAAAACCCTTCGATCACCCGCGATGTGTCCGGTGAAGGTGTGCAGCAAGCGCTGCTCAAACTCATCGAAGGCACGGTTGCGTCGGTGCCTCCTCAGGGAGGCCGCAAACATCCGCAGCAGGAATTCCTGCAGGTCGACACTCGCAACATCCTGTTCATCTGCGGTGGAGCATTCGCGGGGCTGGAAAAAGTCATCCAGTCGCGTTCGGAGTCCACCGGCATTGGTTTCTCGGCTGAAATCCGCTCGAAGCAGAAGAAGCAGAGCGTGGGTGATGTGCTGAAGACGGTCGAGCCCGAAGATCTGATCAAGTTCGGTTTGATTCCAGAGTTCGTCGGTCGCCTGCCGGTGGTCGCAACACTCGATGAACTCGACGAAGAAGCGCTGGTCAAGATTCTTGCCGAGCCGAAGAACGCCATCACCAAACAGTTCAAGCGCCTGTTCGACATGGAAAGTGTCGACCTGGAATTCCGTGAGGATGCCCTGCGCGCCATTGCTCGCAAGGCACTGAAGCGCAAGACCGGCGCGCGTGGCCTGCGCACGATCCTGGAGTCGGTGCTGCTCGAAACCATGTACGAGCTGCCATCGCTGCAGAATGTCAGCAAGGTTGTCGTCGACGAGGCCGTGATCAACGGATCCGCCGAGCCGTACCTGATCTACAGCAACACCCAGGCCCCGGCAAAAGCTGTCGGCGACTGAAGCTGCCTCTGTCTGCGCAGGAGTCTCCGGCGTTTGCGGATGCTCCTGAACGGCGCGCAACGACATCCTCGTTGCGCCGCCCACATCATCGGGTGGCCTTTAGATTTTTCATGGCGCCCTTACTTGACTCACAGAGCACGGCGGCCCAGTCTCCGTATGGCGGCCTTCGGGCTGCAGGGCGGCCCCACACCTATTGGAGCAAGCGATCATGACCAGTTCCGACGCACCCAAGACCCAAGCCCGCCTGCCGGTGCTGCCACTGCGTGATGTGGTGGTGTTTCCGGAAATGGCGATCCCGCTGTTTGTCGGGCGCGAGAAGTCGATGCGCGCGCTCGAAGCCGCCATGGGAGGTGACAAACGGATCGCACTGATCGCGCAGAAGAGCGCCGATACCGACGACCCGAATGGCAATGACCTCTATACGGTTGGCACCGTTGCTACCGTGCTGCAGTTGCTGAAGTTGCCGGACGGCACCATCAAAGTGCTCGTCGAGGGCATTTCGCGCGCGCAGTTCCGCGAGGTCAGTGACCAGGGTGAAGCCTATCTGACGGCCGACCTTGCAGCGGTCGATGAAGAATCGCGTGCTGCCAGTCGTGAAGTCGAGGCCGCGACCAAATCCTTGCTGTCGCTGTTCGAACAATTCATCAAGCTCAATCGCAAGATTCCGCCGGAATTGATGACCACGTTGTCCGGCATCGAAGATCCAGGTCGGCTGGCCGACACCATTGCGGCTCACCTTGGCATTCGTGTCCAGGACAAACAGCGTGTACTCGAGGCAGTTGATCTCTCGGAGCGACTGGAGCTTCTGATTGGTTTCGTCAGTGGTGAAATCGACCTGCAGCAGATCGAGAAGCGCATCCGTGGCCGCGTGAAGTCGCAGATGGAAAAGAGTCAGCGCGAGTACTACCTCAACGAACAGATGAAGGCGATCCAGAAAGAGCTCGGCGAGCTCGATGAGTCGCCGAACGAGATCGAGGATCTGGCGCGGAAGATCACCAAGGCCGGCATGCCGAAAGCGGTCGAGACGAAGGCGCGCAACGAACTCAACAAGCTCAAGCAGATGTCGCCGATGGCTGCCGAGGCCACGGTCGTCCGCAACTACATCGACTGGATGGTGAACTCGCCCTGGA
>JBEIPT010000088.1:0-11141 GCA_040376895.1 Lysobacteraceae bacterium
ATCAGCTGACGATTGTGGCGTCAGTAAACCAGAAACTCGGCGCGGCAGCCCTCCGACACCCATACGCCGCCGCGGTCAAAGCCCCAGCTTCGGCGATAGGTACACGAGCTGTTGCTGTACTGGCGGACCAGTTCGGCATTGCGGATTCCGCCCACACCACAGTAAGCGTAGCGACCCTTGTGCGACTCGCAGATCACGCGCTGGCCACGGCCATACTGCTGGTTGTAGTCGTCGCGGTACGGACGACCGCGGCCCTGGCCTTGGCCATATTCCCAGCCCCGACCGTTGCTGTAGCCCTGCGGCACGGCAAAATCAGCGCGGCAACCATCCGAAACCCAGATACCGTTGCGGTCGTAACCCCAGTTGTCGCCCTCGATACAGGCGGTCCGGCCGAGATTACGCTCCACGTAAACACCGCCACGCGTATCGATCGGGCAATAATTGTCGCGGTAGCCCACCGACTCGCAACGCACGATGTAGCCATCACGACCCGCCTGCACCGGCGGCGCAAACGCAGCCACGGCAGCCACTACCAGACCCATCATTACACCCAGTACTTTCATGATCGCTCCCGCGAAACCGGCTCACTGCACATGCAGCGGTTCCCAGTTTAAGGCGAATCGCTGAATCGCCGGCCAACAGCAGCTTTCCGGCAGCTGAACGTTGCCGTCGATTCAGACCGGTTGACCGCAGTGGGCGGTCTGACTAAAATAGTCGACCCATTCAATGGGCGGTTAGCTCAGCGGTAGAGCACTGCTTTCACACGGCAGGGGTCACAGGTTCAAGCCCTGTACCGCCCACCAGTTGTCCCAAAACGGCTCGCGCAAGCGGGCCGTTTTGTTTTCCGGTGATTCTGTCTGCAAGTGGGGCCTCCGCCCAATGCGACTCACCCGCTCAGAAACGCCCTCACCCGCTCCGCCGCCGCTTCGGGATCCTGCTGCATGAAGCAGTGCCCTCCGACAACCTGCTCAGTAACCAATTGCGGATCAAGCTTCTGCCAGCGCGCCACGGAGCGGGCAATGAACGGGAACGTGGCATCGCCGTATTCGACTTTCACCGGCGTGCGAATCCGCGCGATCGACGACCAGAGTCGTCGTGGGTAGGAACCAAAGATATCGGCTTCGCGACTGGGCCGGCATTTGAGTTCGACGCCCCCATCGGGACTGTCCTTCAGCGCGTAGGTCACGTAGGCGTCGAGGGATTCGTCGGACCAGCCTTTGAACATGCCGCGATGGTGGAGGTAGCTGCGGGCCTCGGCTCGATCGGGCCAGTGTCTTCTTCGTTTGCGTGCCTTGGTGGCGAGGCTGTTGCGGCGAGCGAGGCCGACTACATCGGACAAGGCCATCACACCGATCATGATCGGCGGGAACACCACGGGATCGAGCAACACGGCGCGGGTGAATCGATCTGGAGCCTGCGCCAGCATCAATGCCGTGAGGATGCCGCCGAAGCTGTGTCCGGCAGCAAACCTCGGCACTTCGCCGAACCTGGGTGCAAGGGCCTCGAACGCTTCCAACGCCAATTCCGCGGAACGGTTCCAGCCGTGGAATCGGCCGCCGTGATCGGAGTCGCCGTGGCCTTGCGCGTCGCTCAATACCAGATCGAAATCCGCCGACAGTCGCCTCAACATCGGCCAATACGTTCGGCCGCAGTAGCCGTTGCCATGCAGGAAATGCAGTACAGGCTTTCCGGACGGCACACTGTGCTCACCGCGGATCGTGAATCCGGCGCTGGCTGGATACGCCCACGGGATCATGGCGGGATCAGCGTTCAATACGGACGTTCGCGCATCTGCCGGAGGATCCAGTGCCGCAGGTTCCACCACAACAAACCGCCGATCAGCAGGAACACTGCAATCGCGATCCATTGTCGTGTGAGTGAAAGATCCTGATCCATCAACCACCACGACAATGCGGCACTGAATCCGTTCCAGACGAGGAACATGCCGTTGACGAACTGGACCGAGCGGCCACTGCGCGCCCACCACTGATAAAGGTGCTCCCGATGCGCACGCCAGAACTTCTTGCCACGCAGGATGCGGCTGACGAGCGTCAAGGTGGTATCCAGCAGCAACGCCGACGGCAGAATCACAGCTATAGGCAATGATAACTCGCCCATCTGGACGGCCAGCACAAGCAGCACAGCGAGGAAAAAGCCCAAGGCGCCGCTTGCGGCATCCCCCATGAAACACCGCGCCACGGGGAAATTGAATGGCAGGAAGGAAAGCACTGCAATACCGGCAGCAAGCGCGATCGGCAGCAGACTGGATTGTGCAGGCAACAACATGACCAACGCCAACATCACGAAAATGAACTGGATGCTGAGAATGCCGTTCAATCCGTCGAGAAAATTGGCCAGGTTGATCGACGCAGCGAACACGACCGGAACCACGACGAGGCTCCACAGCGGAACGCCAGGCACCAGGACAAACAAGGCCAAAGCCATCAATCCCGAGCAACAGAAATGTGCCGCGAGGCGAGGCAGAACCGGCAAGCCGCGACGATCGTCCCAGAACCCGATCACAGCGAGGATCGTCGTCATCGCCGCAAACACCAAGGCTATGGAAAGCGGCAACAGCATCCCGGACACCGAGAGCGCAAGAATCAGCACCAACGCCGCAACCATGCCAATGCCGCCGCCGCGCGGGGTCGGCAATTGATGCATCCGCCGTTGGCCAGGAAGGTCCATCAATCCAAGTGTCTCGGCACGCCGGATGACCCACCACGCGCCCACGATGGTGGCCAATGCTCCGACCAGCGACAGCACGAACAGACGCGTCAGCGGATCAGTCACCGGCCACACCATGCACGGGGCGGACAGTCGCCCAGGACTTGCAACCCGGACACTGCCAATGCTGCTGTTTGGCACCAAACCCGCACTTGCTGCAGCGATACGCCGATTGCGCACGGATCAACCGCGTGAGCAGTTCGCGCAGGCTGTTCAATTGATCCCGTGCAGGGCCATCGCTGGTCTTGATCTGGAGATCAACGAGCGCCGCCAATCCGCGAACGGACGGACGTGACTTGAGTCGCTCGGACAAGAACCGGATGGCGGCTTCGTCGCCCTCACGTTCGGCAATCCGCCGGCTCTTGGCCAGCACCGGAGACACGCCCGGATAACGCAACATCGCATTTTCCAGGAACGCATCGGCACGACCAGGTTGGCCGCTGCGATCATAGGCTTCGACCAGCAAGGGCATCAGTTCAGGCGTCAACTCTGCATCCAGTTCCAACGCCCGGGCACCGAATTCGATGCAGATCGGATCGTCGTTGCGGGCATAGGCGAGTTTGCTTTCCTGCGCATAACCGCGCACGGCGCCAGGCGCCACCAAACGTGCTTCGGCGAGCAGACGACGAGCTTCATCCAACTTGCCGGCCTGCACCAGGCCGTCGGACAGCTCGCACAGGAATTGTGCGATCAAGTCGGACTGCGGCTCGCCGGCGGTTTTTTCGAGGCGACGCGCAAATTCGATGCCACGTGTCCAGTCCCGCTCCTGCTGGCAGACGCTGATCAATTGGCGCAGCGCCGTAGCGGCATGGGTATCGATCGACACCAGATCGGTGAACAAGGTTTCGGCACGATCCAGCAGGCCGGCGCGCATGTAATCCTCGCCCAGTTCGAGCAAGGCCAGAGACTTCTGCTCGCTGGTCAGGTTCGGCCGGGCAATCAGGTTCTGATGCACACGGATGGCACGATCGGTTTCACCTCGGCGACGAAACAGGTTGCCGAGTGCCAGATGCGTTTCGATGGTGTGCTTGTCGACTTCGGCAATCTGCAGGAATACCTCGATCGCCTTGTCGGGTTGTTCGTTCAACAGATAGTTGAGGCCGCGAAAGTAGGAACGCCGGAGTTTGTCGACTTGAGCACCACGACTGCGTTCGGCGCCGCGTCGGGCCAGGACATAGCCACCAAAGAACGCGATCAGGATGAGCAGCAGGGCAATCAGTTCAAGCGGGAACGTCATCACACCACGGGCGGGTTGGGGGCGATCGGCTCGACCGCCGCGGCACGCGCTTGCGCCTGCGCGCTCTTGAACTTGTCGAAGTCGCGCCGGATTGTGCGCAACTTGAGATTCTGGGTCAGGATGACGGTACTGAAGAGCACCAGACCCGCCAGGGCGGCACCCACGAACAGTGCGGCAATCACCAGTACGCCCAGCGGCACCTGCAAGCGGACAAACAGCAAATCAAGCGCGACGGGATCGCGATTGACCAGGGAAAACGCGGCAGCGATCGCTGCCATCGACAGCATCAGGACAAGGAGCAGCCAGCGCTTCATGGCTGGTGATCAGTCGTCTTGGTCAAAATCATCGCCGTCATCAGCGCCCTCGGGCGTGATCGGCGCGGCACTCTCGTTGACTCGGTCCCGCAGTTCCTTGCCGGGTTTGAAGTACGGAACGTACTTGCCAGGCAACGACACGGAGTCTCCGGTTTTGGGATTTCGGCCCATTCGCGGTGGCCGAAAATGCAGGGAAAAGCTGCCGAACCCGCGAATCTCGACGCGATCGCCAGCCGCCAAGGCATTTGCCACTTGTTCCAGGATTTCCTTGACGGCGAACTCCACGTCATGGAATGCCAGATGAGTCTGGCGCCGGGACAGGGCTTCGATCAGCTCCGATTTGGTCATGTCCGTTGAATCCGTCATCCGCTCGGGGAGGGCCAGTATCGAAAGATCCGGCCCCTGAGCTGCCGATATTCGCAGAATCCAAAAGCAAATACCAGCATATTCAGACACTTGCGGCGGCAATTTGATTGCCGCCGCAGGTCAGGAACGCCACCGGAGTGGCGTTCCGTTCGACACTTACTTGTTGAACTGTTCTTTCAGCAGAGCGCCGAGCTTCGTGGTGCCGCCGCTTGCGCTTTGGTACTCAGCCAGCGTGTCGGCCAGTTCCTGCTCATCCTTTGCGCGGATGGACAGTTGCAGCGTACGGCCCTTGCGGTCCATGCCGATGAACTTGGCTTCGACTTCGTCGCCCACCTTCATGCGCGTGGTGGCGTCATCAACGCGTTCCTTGGCGATGTCATTCGCACGCAGGTAACCCTCGATGCCGTCGCCGAGCGTGATCGTCGCGCCGCGGCTGTCGACTTCACGGACCGTGCCACGAACGATGCTGCCGCGCGGATTGTTGGCCATGTATGTGGCAAACGGATCCTGCTCGAGCTGCTTGATGCCGAGCGAGATGCGCTCACGTTCCGGATCGACTGCGAGCACGACTGCTTCCAGGTTCTCACCCTTCTTGAAGTTGCGCACGAGGTCTTCGCCCGAAGCCTGCCACGAGATGTCGGACAGATGGACGAGTCCATCGATGCCGCCGTCGAGGCCAATGAACACGCCGAAGTCGGTGATCGACTTGATCGTGCCGGCGACGCGGTCGCCCTTCTTGAAGTTGGCAGCAAACGCTTCCCACGGATTCGCCTGGCACTGCTTCATGCCCAGCGAAATGCGGCGGCGCTCTTCATCCACGTCCAGCACCATCACTTCGGACTCGTCGCCGACCTGGACCAGCTTGCCCGGGTTGACGTTCTTGTTCGTCCAATCCATTTCGGAGACGTGCACCAGACCTTCGACGCCCGGCTCGAGTTCCACGAAGCAACCGTAATCCGTGACGTTCGAGACCTTGCCGAAGAAACGGCCGCCCATCTGGTAACGGCGGGCGATGTTCACCCACGGATCTTCGCCCATCTGCTTCAGGCCGAGCGAGACGCGGTTGCGCTCGCGGTCGTACTTGAGCACGCGGACGTCCATTTCCTGGCCGACTTCGACCACTTCGGACGGATGACGCACGCGCTTCCACGCCATGTCGGTGATGTGCAGCAGGCCGTCGATGCCGCCGAGGTCGACGAACGCGCCGTAATCGGTGAGGTTCTTGACCACACCCTTGACGATCGCGCCTTCGAGGAGGCGCTCAGCCAGCTGTTCACGCTCGGCGCTGTTCTCGGACTCGACCACCGCACGGCGGGAGACCACGACATTGTTGCGCTTGCGATCGAGCTTGATGAGCTTGAACTCGAGTTCCTTGTTCTCGAGGTACGAGGTGTCGCGCACCGGACGCACATCGACCAGCGAACCCGGCAGGAACGCGCGGACGTCGCGGATGTCGACGGTGAAGCCGCCCTTGACCTTGCCGCTGATGCGACCGGTGATCGTGGCGTTGCTGTTGAGCGCTTCTTCCAGTTCGTCCCACACCATGGAACGCTTGGCTTTTTCGCGGGACAACACGGTTTCGCCGAAACCGTTCTCGAGCGAGTCCAATGCGACCTTGATTTCCTGACCGACCTGAACGTCGATCTCGCCGCGCTCATTCTTGAATTGCTCGATCGGAACAATGCCCTCGGACTTGAGGCCTGCATTGATCACCACAACGTCGTCGCGTACCGACACGACCACACCGGTGACGATGCTGCCAGGCTTCAATTTAGCGAGCGTTTGCTCGCTCCGCTCGAACATTTCAGCAAAACTTTCTGTCATGTGTCTTCCAGTTGCATTGGTCCACCCAGAGGTGAACCGGGTTACGTGCGTCTCATGACGCACAGTTGAAAACCCCCGAAGCCATATGGCCCGGGGACCTTTGAAACGGTCCTTCCAATCGCGCCTTCGAGAGGGTGATCGAGCGATCGTGTTATCGAAAGATCGAACCGGTGGGTTTCAGGTGCCCTGCCCTGCAGTGAGGGCCAGCACCTTGTTGACCACCTCGTCGATCGACATGCCCGTGGTGTCGATCAGGACTGCGTCGTCGGCAGGCCTGAGCGGAGCCACAGCACGCCCGGTATCGCGAGCGTCGCGCGCCACAATGTCGCGCAGAAGGGTCGCGAGTGTAACTTCGAATCCCTTTTGCTTCAACTGCTTATAGCGTCTTTCGGCGCGGGCCTCGGCACTGGCGGTCAGGAACACTTTCACCGATGCATCCGGAAAGATGACCGTGCCCATGTCACGCCCATCCGCAACAAGACCCGGTAACTGCCTGAATTGTCTTTGTTTTTCGACCAGCGCCGCACGGACCGCAGGGATCGCTGCAATCGCGGAAGCGGCGGCTCCAGCGCTCTCGGTACGGATCTCGGCGCCCGCCTCGGCTCCGTTCACGAAGACCAGCGGATCGTCGTTTGGCCGGTCTTCGAAGCGTACAACGGTTTCCAGCGCACATCGCGCCAGCGCTTCCTGATCGTCGAAAGCCAAATCCTCCAGGCTCGCGGCCAGACCGACCGCCCGATACAGCGCCCCGCTATCGAGGAAATGCCAACCCAAGCGCTCGGCAACCCCTCGCGAAATGGTGCCCTTGCCGGAACCTGTAGGTCCATCGATCGTCAGCACGGGTGGCAGGGTTGAGCTCATGGAAACTTTCCGTCTTGATCGGGGCAGCCTCCATTCTATCGGCTGAGATCACCACCGACAGTCTTGTCGCGCATCAAAGATTGTGCGCGCGATGCCGCGCGGACGGTTGCAGCGGCAGAAAAGTACATCCTGCAGCTTTTCTACCTCGCGAGTCCTGTACACGCCCGGACCCTTCGACATTGCGCTGGGTGGCGGGCCACCATCACTATGTCGCCCTGTTCAGTGCGCCCCATGGCGCCGTAGGAGGTATTGTGATGCTGCGACCCACTTGCTTGCTGCTGTTGTTGTGCCTGGTGATGCCGGGTCGCGCGCAGGCGGACGAACTTGCGGAGCGCGAGCGACTGAACGCCGCGGTCCAGCCGATCCCCTACCAGGGCGACCTGCCCACTCTGGCGGCAGTCAACCTTCGCGATGCAGGGCTTGAGCGGGTATTGGACGGCCTCACCAATCCCAGGAGCATGGCCTTCATCGACGAAAACCAGCTACTCATCACCGAGATCGGCGGTCGGCTGTTGCGCTACGAGCTTTCCGTGCGGAAGCTGACACCAATCGGCAACGTTCCCAAGGTCGTCACCGAGCATGAGCAGACGGGCCTGCTTGATGTCGCGGTACATCCGGCATTCGCCAGCAATCGTTGGGTTTACTTCAGCTATGTGGCGGGCGATCCGGAGAGTGGACGGTACTATCTGACTGCAGTGGATCGTGCCCGGCTCGTCGACGATGAACTGGTCGATCGCGAGCGCCTGCTGACCGCAGAACCCTACCTGTGGTCGCCTTCGAATTTTGGCGGCGCCCTGGCTTTCGGTCCGAATGACAGCCTCTTCATCAGCATCGGTGACCGCTCCGAAGCCGACTTCGCCCAGGATGGCAGCCGTCTTGAGGGCAAGATCCTGAGGCTCAGGGACGACGGCTCGGTGCCCGACGACAATCCGTTTGTCGGGGATGACGACATCGACGACCGGATCTACGCGCTTGGCGTCCGCAATCCGCAGGGCCTTTTCCATGACGCGGTGAGCGGCCGACTGTTCGAAGCAGAACACGGCCCCATGGGCGGGGACGAAATCAACCTGATCAAGGCCGGGAGGAACTACGGCTGGCCGGAGGTCACCTATGGCCTGAATTACACCGGTGAGAAGATTGGTCACGGAACCCATCGGACGGGCACGGAACAGCCTTTGTTCTACTACCTGCCCTCCGAAGCGATGTCGCCATTGGTGGTCTATCGGGGGCGCATGTTCCCGGAATGGGAAGGAGACCTGCTGGTTGGTGCCCTCAAGGGGCGGCATGTCAGTCACCTCGACCTCGATGGGACCATCGTGCGCTCCGAATACCCTTTGTTGCGGGAAATCGATGGGCGCATCCGCGACATCGAGGTGGCGTCCGACGGCAGCGTGTTCATCCTGAGCCAGTCCGGCAGCCTGCATCGACTGGTGCGCGCGGCCAAATCCGCGGACGGGGCCGGGACGGAGCCCGTTGCGTTTGATGCGGCCGTGCTCTATCAGTTCGTTTGCGCCGGCTGCCACGATTCGGGCGCCTACCGGGCGCCGCGCCCTTCCGTACCGGAGGAATGGGCGCCGATCCAGGCCAAGCCGCGCGACCTTGTCTATCGACACGTGATCGAAGGTCTCGGCGCCATGCCCAAAAAAGGCCTCTGCAATCTCTGCAGCGACGAGCACCTCAAGTTGACCACGGACTTCATGCTCGGGCCAAAGTCCGTGCCCGAGGCGTTGCCGCAGGAATAGCGGGGGCACGTTCTGGTCATTGCCCTCGTCGCGCTCCCCGCGATCTTTCATAACTCCCCTGCTGCACGCTCGACGAAACTTGGCTAGATTCGAGGGTCCGTAAACTCTTGTTCAAGGTTCTCACGTGCTGGACACCCCGAAACCGCAGGATTGTTCGAATTTCATCGCCCACAAGTTCGGCGGTTCCAGCCTTGCCAATGCCGAGCGCCTTCGCGATGTCGCACGGATTCTGTGTACCCGCGCCGACGACCGGCAAATCGTCGTGGTGTCGGCGATGCAGGGTGTGACCGACGCCTTGATCCAGTTGATCCATGCCGCGGCGAACCGCGATCCTGCCTGGCGCTCCGCACTCGAGGCCCTGCGCACACGGCATCAGGACTGCGCCGAACAATTGCTCGGTGCGGCCGCCGAACCGGCCCGGCAGTTCCTCTACGCCGAATTTGCAGACTTGCATGATGTGCTGCACGCTGCCGCACTGCTGGGCACACCTGCGCGCGAAGCGCTCGACCTGGTTCAGGGGCTGGGTGAGGTCTGGTCGTCATTCCTGTTGACCGAATACCTGAAGACACAGAATGAGCCGGTCGTGCGACTCGATGCCCGCGATGTTCTGGTCGTTCGCGCCGAAGAAATGGGCGTGATGGTGGAATGGCCGCGGTCGCAAGCACAATTTGATGCCTGGCTCGCAGCCACCACGGCGCGCCGGATCATCGTCACCGGGTTTGTGGCCCGCGACGTCCAGGGTCGCGCCACCACGCTCGGTCGCAACGGGTCGGACTACTCGGGCGCCATTTTCGGCGCGCTGACCCATGCGCGCGAAATCCATATCTGGACCGATGTGCTGGGCGTGCTCAGTGCCGACCCGAGACTGGTTCCGGAAGCGGTACTGGTGCCGGAAATGAGTTACATGGAAGCCTGCGAGCTCGCCTACTTCGGCGCCAAGGTCATCCACCCGCAAACCATGGCACCGGCGATCGATCAACAGATCCCGATCATCATCCGAAGTACGTTCGAGCCAAATCACCCGGGTACGCGCATCACCGCCGGGCGCAGCATGAACCCGCCTGTCAAGGGCGTTGCCGCCGCCAGTGGCATGGCGATTCTGAACGTCGAAGGTGCCGGAATGATCGGTGTGCCGGGCACGGCCGAACGAGTCTTCGGCGCGTTGCGCGAAGCCGGCGTTTCGGTGGTGATGATTTCCCAGGGTTCTTCCGAACACTCCATCTGCGCCGTGGTGCGCGAAGCCGATGCCGACAAGGCCCGTACGGCCATCAGCGATGAGTTCCTGCGTGAACTCGATCGTGGCGCCATTCAAGCCGTCAACGTGCTCACCGACATCAGTGTGTTGGCGGTTGTGGGCGACGGCATGGCCGGCCTGCCCGGCACGGCTGCGCGGATGTTCGACCATCTTGGCAGTGGCCGCGTCAATGTCCGCGCGATTGCGCAGGGTGCGTCCGAGCGGAACATCTCCGTGGCGATCGATACGGTCGACGTGCGCCGCGCATTACGCGCCGTCCATGCCGGATTCTATCTCTCCGCCCAGACGATCTCGGTCGGCATTGTCGGGCCAGGCAATGTCGGCGCGGCCTTGATCGAGCAGATCGCCGCGGCAGCGGCAGCGCTGAAACAACGCACCGGACTCGATTTGCGCGTGCGCGCCATTGCCGGAAGCAATCGTTGGCTCAAGTCGGATCTCGGCATCGACCTGGGAACCTGGCAAGAGGCATACGCTGTGGCACCGCGCACAGGCGTCGACCTCGCCGAGTTCACCGACCATGTCCACACCAGCCATTTGCCGCACGCGGTGATCGTCGACTGTTCGGCCTCGAACACAGTCGCCGAGCAGTATCCCAACTGGCTCGCGGCCGGCATTCACGTGATCACGCCGAACAAGAATGCCGGCAGTGGTCCGCTGTCGCGGTATCAGGCGATCTTGCATGCTGCCAAGACAACCGGCGCCAGATTCCGTTACGAAGCGACGGTCGGCGCCGGTCTTCCGGTCGTCTCGACACTTCGCGACCTGCTCGACACCGGCGACGAGATCGAAAGTATCGAAGGCATGTTCTCCGGCAC
>JBEIPT010000490.1:0-2647 GCA_040376895.1 Lysobacteraceae bacterium
CGGCCGAGCAGCGTTTTGGCCTCACCGAACTGGAAGCGCTGGCGGAGAAACTGTCTCCTGGTGTCGGCGCCAAGGTCCGCGCCGAGGTGGATGGACTGGAAATGATCGATAAAGTGGAGGAGCAATGGCAGCGACTGCCCGAGTTCGTCCGCAATCAGGCTTCGGCTCGCGCGCCCAAGACCGACTGGAGCGTTCGGGACCTGGTCCGACTGGGTTACCGGGAGCTGATCGCACCGACCGTTGAAGTCAGCAAGATCCAGGCGCTGACCTTTGCATATGGTCTTGGCGCCTTGCTGGTGCTGGGTGTTCAGTTTTTCGATTTGTTGCTGAGGTGGTGGTCGCGTCGGCCGCTTTCGGCCGCGGCGGCCTGATCTGTTCAGCAGCCTCTACCTTGTGGCTACACTCGGGGTATCTGCCTGATTGAGGACCCTTGGCGATGAGCATCGATGCACAGACGCTGGCGAAACTCTATCCGCTCGACAAACTGCGTCCGGAAAGCCTGGACCAGCTCGTCAAGGAATGTACGGTCGAGGAAGTCGGCAAAGGCACCGTGTTGTTCAAGGCGGGCGACACCGACGAGCACACACTATACGTGCTGAGTGGTGTCGTTCGCGGTGACTATCCGGATGGCAAGGCGAAGACCACTGACGGCGCGTCGCTGCAGGGCCGTTACCCGCTGGGTGACCTGCAACCACGACGGTTCACCGCAACGGTCGAGTCGATGACCGCGAGCATTCTGAAACTGGATCGCCGCTACACCGAAAAGGTCATCACCTGGGATCAACTGACCCGCCAGCCGACGTTCAAGCATTACGACAAGGACACCGGCGCAAACCGCTGGGTGTTCCGCCTGTTGCACAACCGGGCGCTGCACAAGATGCCGACCGGTGCCGTGGAGCGTCTGTTCCAGCGCCTGGAAGAGGTCTCGCTGGTGAAGGGCCAGGTGATCATCCGGGAAGGTGACGAAGCCGATTATTTTTACGTCATCAAGGAAGGCACGGCTGCCGTGTCGAAGCTCACGGATGGTGGCGAAGCCGTGGTTGCCTATCTGGTGCGTGGCGATACCTTCGGCGAGGATGCGCTACTGACCAAGAGCGTGCGCAACGCCACCGTGTCGATGATGAGCGACGGCCGCCTGATGCGCCTGTCGAACCGCGATTTTGCCGAGATCCTGACACCACCGGTGGTGGACTGGGTGACCCCGGGCAAGGCGTCGATCCTGGCGCGCCAGGGCGCGCAGATTCTCGACGTGCGGACGACCGAGGAATTCGAAGAACGCGCGATCAAGGGTGCCATGAACATTCCGCTGCTGAACCTGCGCGATCGCATTGACGAACTCGATCGCAAACGCGAAGTGCTGGTCTATTGCGGAACCGGCGAACGCAGTGCCGCGGCCGCATTCATCCTCAGCAAGATCGGATTCCAATCGTTTGCGTTGCAGGGCGGCCTGACCGCCATGCTGAAACAACTCGAAAAAGCGAACGCCGGCAAGGAGTGATTCGGCCGGAGTTGGCGGATCCGCCCCTGAACACGGGCGGATTCGCAACTGGCTGGAATCCCCTCTTCACAGCACACTGCCGCCATGGACAAACACCGAATTTCGCTGGCTGACGGCCATGAATTCACGCTGCACTCCGACTGTCGGCCGACGGCACGCGTGTTCCTGTATTGGCTCCCGGCATTGGGGGTACCGGGGCGAAAGTACCAGCGCCTTGCCGATACCCTCGCCGATGCCGGAATCGCCTTGTTTGCCCACGAATGGCGCGGCACGGACAGCAGCAACTGGCGCGCCTCGCGCAGCCGTGACTGGCGCTACCGACACTTGTTCGAAGACATCGACGCCGGCTTGGCCCATACGCGAAAACTGGCAGGTGATCGACCGGTCTGGATCGGCGGTCACAGCCTCGGTTCCCAATTGGCCCTGCTGCAACTCGTTCGTGATCCGGCCCTGGCTGGCGCATTGCTGGTTGCCGGCGGATCACCGTTCTGGCGAACCTTCCCGGCGCGCCGATGGCCGTCACTGATGCTGGCGATGTTCGGCTTCCCGACGCTCGCTCGAGTGGTCGGACACTACCCGGGCCAACGGGTCGGATTTGCCGGGCGGGAGTCGATCGGCGTGATGTCGGATTGGGCACGATCGGCGATCAGCGGTCGGTATCGCCCGCACGGGGTGCCGATCGACTTCGAGGCCCAACTCGCCACCGAGACCCGGCCGGTCCTGTCGATCCACCTGCAGCACGACCAGTTTGTTCCGTCGGCGTCACTGCAGTTCCTGCTCGACAAGGCCGGCAGGGCGCAACACGCGCGGGCCGATCTGACCACCGCGGAGTTCGAAAGCGGCAAAGCCGATCATTTTTCGTGGATGCGGGAACCCGGCCCGTTGGTCGGTCGCGTGCAGGCCATGCTGGATCAGTCCGGAAGGGCTGGCACCCAAACCGTATAAAACCCTTCTGCGGGAACGGCGTTAGCCGCGATTGGGGGCTCGCCGAGAGTCCGTCTCATCGCGGCTGAAGCCGCTCCCACAGAGCAACCTCAAGGCAATTTCGGAGAGAGAGCACTCCCCGATGTTCGGGGAGGGTCGGGAGGGGTTTGGGCAAACACTTTTGTCCTCGGTGCGTGGCGAGAGCCAAGCGCGAAGGATCAGCTC
>JBEIPT010000522.1:0-2403 GCA_040376895.1 Lysobacteraceae bacterium
CGGTTCCCCTGGCGCCGAACGGCACCTGCGACATCCTGGTGAACGTGGTGTTCCCATCGGCGACGTTCCCCAGCGGGACCAACGTAACGAACAGCTTTGTCACGGATGCCACCGCTCTGGGGCAGCCACCCGCCAGTTTTGGCCCGGGAACCGTGACGCACCCGGTCACCACGTTTGTGCCGGCTCCGGGCATGAGTCTGTCGAAATCCCTGACCGGCGGCAGCCCGAACCCGCCGACCTTGAATCAGACGTTCTCATGGCAGTTGGGATTCTCGAACAACGGCAACGTGGTGATCGACAATCCGGTGATCACCGATGTCGTGCCGGTCGAGATGCAGTTGACCAGTGTGACCACTGGCGCCTACAACAATCTGGCCGACTTCGGGCCGGGTGTCGGAGTCCAGGTCACGTATGAAAAGAACACCGCGCCTGGTGTTTTCACTTCGTGGGGAAGTTCGCCGAACACCACGACCAATACCACTCTGACGGCGCCACCACCCGGTCTCGGTGTGGGCGAATACATCACCCGTGTGCGCTGGTCACTGGGTCAGGCAGCCGTTGGCATGGGGGCCAGTACCAACCCCGTATTGACCGGCCGCATCATCAATCCCGACAACGCCGGCGGCCCGGTGGCCATCGGTGATTCCGTGCAGAATTGTGCCGATCTGGCAGCGGTGTACACCGCCGGGCCGACGCCGATTGCGCGGAATGCCTGCAACTCTCTGACGGTCAGTGGCCCGTTCGCACAACTCAATCCGGCCAAGGACAACCTGAGTGGTGCCGGTCCGTTCAACCCGGGTCAGACGGTTTCGTTCCGGTTGCGCGTACGTTCGGATGGGCGATCGAGCGATCCATTGCCGCTTCAGGACATCGTCGCCACCGACTTGTTGCCACTCGATCTGGTCTATGTGTCACAGAATTATGACGCACAAGGAACTGGGCTGCCGGCACCGCAGGTCTTCGATCAGATTCCCAACTTCCAGGGTACCGGCCGGACCTTGCTTCGCTGGCGCTGGAATGCCGGCAGCGGCAACCTGGGCGTGAACCAACAAGTCTGGATCAACATCAGCGTGACCATTCGCAACGGCGCGCGGAATGGCGCGCTGGGCAACCGTTTCACTCTGGAGCACGACAGCCCCGGTCTGGGTCAACGCTGCAATGGCACCACGCAGGCCGATCCGCTGGATCTGGACGCCGATGCCAACACCGCCGAGACACTGTGTGCCGCCGACGCCAGCATCAATGTGGCGGGCATTGCCCAACTGGTGTCCAACAAGTCCGTGCTGGCGTCCTGCGATGCGTCGTTCACCAACAGTTCCTCTGGTGTGTTGGCCGGCGGTGCGTTCGACTATCGATTGCGCGTGCAGAATGTCGGCACGGTCACCATGCAGGACTTCGTGATCATCGACATCCTGCCGACTGTCGGGGATGTTGGCGTCCGCGACACGAATCCACGTGGCTCGCAGTTCACACCACAGTTGGTCGCGCCGATCATTCCGCCAGCCGGCACCACGCTCTACTACAGCACTTCCGCTAATCCTTGCCGCGGCGAAGTGGGTGGTCCGACCACGTCGTGTGACGCCCCGAACTGGTCCACGGCCCCGCCCACACCAATTGCCGCGACGCGCAGTTTCAAGGTCGAGTTCGGTGATCGCCAAGTGGCGCCGTTCGATTCCCTCAGCTTCAACTTCCGCATGGTGGCGCCGTCGAATCTGGCGAATGGCCTGACGGCCTTCAACTCGTTCGCGTACCTGACCCAGCGTCAGGACGGACTCGGTAGCCTCGCTGCCGAACCGCAGAAAGTCGGCGTTGCGTTGGGCAGTTGTCCGGCTGCGGCACTCGGCAATTTTGTCTGGGTCGACAGCAATCGGGATGGTCAACAGAACGACGGCCAGACCGGCGTCAACGGCGTATTCGTGCAACTGTTCACGCCGGGTGTGGATCTGGTTCCGGGCACGCTGGACGATGTGCTGCGTTCAACGACCATCACGCAGAACGACCCGTCGGGCAATCCAGGTTGGTATCAGTTCCCCGGGCTTCCAGCGGGCAACGGTTATCGCGTGTGTTTTGATGTGCCGCCCGGCTATTCGTTGACCGACACCGACGCGGGTGTCGATGCGACTGACTCGGATGCGAATGCCAGCACTGCTTGCGCACCGCCGGTGAATCTGGCGCCGAACGAGTCGAATCAGACCATCGATGCCGGGCTCGTCCGGCCTCTTCTGGCTGACGCAGGTCTCGGCAATTACACCTGGTTCGATTCCGACAACGACGGCATCCAGAATGGTCCGCTGGACTACGGCATGAATGGTGTGAGTGTCCGATTGTTTGCGGACAACGGCGACGGAATCGCACAGCCGAATGCCGCCGATGGTTCCGCGATTTCGGTCACCGTCACCGGCA
>JBEIPT010000467.1:0-2823 GCA_040376895.1 Lysobacteraceae bacterium
CGCCAAGGGGCCTGCGATCCCATGCCAAACCCAGCGCATAGCCGCTGAGGAAATCTGCGGGATAGGGAGCATTCAACAGGTCCTGGCTACCAGTAACTTCACCCAACGTCTGTCAATGTCGACTGATCGTGGCCTGCGCCTCGCCCCCGCGTTATCGCCTCAATCCGGAGTGGACGCATGAATCAGCTTACTGCATGCCCGATCTCGCCAAAACAGGGTCTTGGGCGATTCTTGCTGATCCTGTAAGTGACGTGGGCTTCAATGGTCCACGCTGGCGGCTTTCCCTCAGGCAGCAGCACCATGCCCTTGCTGGCCGCTCGCGGGACTACGCTTGCCTGCAACCAGGGCGACTGGGTCCACTGCCCTATCGCTGAGGGCGGCTTGGCGGCCAACCGTTACCACTCCTACTTCGTCGAGATCCCTGTCGGCACGACCAGCCTGACCGTGCAGCTCTTTGATGCCGATGTGGGTGCCGGTGCAGGTGAAACCGCTGCCGGTCGGGATACCGGCGTTTCGACCGCCGCGCAGAGTGTGCTGTTCAGTCTCCGAAATCCGGCCGGAACGGCTCAAACGATCCGGTTCAACGAAGGCAACGGTGTTGCCGCGCTGGGTGGGACAACGACGGGAATCGCACTTTCGGGCACCGCCATCAATTGCGCCACTTCCGGTGGCACCACCACCGCAGACAACAACTGGTGCACGATCTTCACGGTCAATTCGCCTGCGGCCGGGCACTGGGAGTTGCGGGCGCAAACCGCTTCCGGCACGCCGATCCACTACCTCGGGATTCGGGCCCTCGACAGCGCCGGCGGACGCGACCTGAACGTGTATGCACGCAGTTTCCTGCACTATGGCAACCAAGGCGTGGATGCCGGCCGCACGTATTCCGGAACGAATGCGTTCTATCCCTACGTGACGGAAGGTTGCCAGTTGCGCGCAGCCGATTTTGATTCCGACGACGAAGGCACCCAGTTCATGCGCTTCCGAAGCCGCACCGGAACGTTTGACCAGCCCCTCACCGAAGCAGCAGGCGGCATTTCCGGCAACGACAACTGGAACGATGAGCTGTTCACGTTCACCAGCCTGCAGTCCGCCACGCAATACGGCATCTGGCTCAACGAAGTGTCCTCCGGAACCGGCACTGCCAATCATGTCACGCCCTGGTTCGGCAGCGAACTGTCCACGGGCTCACCGCCCACCGCACAACCCCAGGGCGGCGCCGATCGGGGTACGCCGGTGGTGGCGGGCGAGAGTTATCGCATCTACATGCCGAACAACGCCGGTGGTGCACCGCTCAAGCCCTTCATCGAACAACGTTTGTCTTACGTCTCAGGTGCCTCGCCGCCGGTTGCGGGTTCGGATTCGATTTACCGGGTCACCTTGTCGGTCGTGAATCCGACGCCCTACCCGATCGACTTTGCCAATGCCACCGGAGACATCGTCCGCTCCTACGTTCCAAACGATGTCGGCACTCGCAACTATCGGTATGTCGGTGCGTCGTTCCTGACGAACTGTGGCGCCGTGGTCTCGCAACCGGCCAACAACGCCGATGACGCGCCGGTGACCTGGAACCCCGGAACGATCCCTGCCAATACATCGTGCACCGCCGAATATCGACTGCGTCTGACGCCGGCGGCAGGCGACGGAACCGGTACCGTGATCCCGATCGCACCGGGCGGCGCCACCGATGGCACGCGGGCGCAGTTCCTCGATGAAACCGATACTCGATTCATTTTCGGCCCACTCTGTGCACTGCAATTGACGGTGGGTACCACGGTTCCGGTGCCCGTGACCTTGTCGTACTTCCTCGCCCGACCGGCTGGCCAGGGCACGATCGACGTCGCATGGCGCACCGATTCGGAAGCGGGCACGATCGGTTTCCACATTTACAGCGGCGACAATGCCGAGACGCTGACCCGAATCAGCCCGCAAATCATTGCAGCCCAGGGCGGCAACACCCTTGATCCCAGCGATTACGAGGTCCGTCTGAGCGGTCATGACGGCAAGCCGTTGTGGATCGAGGAAGTGTCCGACGGCGGCAAGACACATCGGTTTGGGCCGTTCCAGATCGATGAGCCCATGGGGTCGCGACAGGACCGACCGGTTGTGGACTGGACGCCGGCACGCCAGGCACTTGAGCGCCAGCGCGCCGAATCCTGGCGCGGTGCAGCCGAAGACGAAGTCCTCTTGCGTGTCGGCACCGATGGTGCGCAAAGGATTCGACATGAAGATCTCGCCGCACAGGGCGTTGACTGGACTGGCACGGACTCACGAACGATCGGTGTCTACATCGACAACGTCCCACTGGAATTGACAGTTGATGGCGGCCCGACCTGGGGCCCGGGCAGTGCAGTCCGATTCATGGGTGAACGGCGCACCGATAGCCTGTACACGCATGATCGACACTATCGATTGCGCCGTGCCGACACGGAAGCCAAGCGGATGACTCGAGCCAGAATCAGCCAACTGCCCGCGATGCTCTTGGGTGCGGCACCGAGAATCGTCACCAGCGCACCCGATAACGCCTGGAGTTTTGCCGCGCCCACAGCCGACCCCTGGTACGCGTTTGCACTGACCCGAGTCGGAGCTCAGCGCCCCGCCCAGTCGCTGGCCATCACGCTCTCCGATCGAGCGCCCGGTCCCGATGCCCTGCTGCGCGCCAGCCTTTGGGGTGGACTCAATCACGAAGACGGACCGGATCATCGTGTGCTCATCGATGTGAACGGGCATGCCCTCGTCGACGATCGTTTTGATGGCATCGGCGCACGCCTGGTCGATCAGGTTTTGCCCGAACAGGTCTGGCAAGACGGTACGAACACGGTC
>JBEIPT010000583.1:0-1884 GCA_040376895.1 Lysobacteraceae bacterium
CCGGCAGTGTTGGCAGTCTTGCGGGTCGATTGTCTGGGTAACCCCGTTCCGATGGCGCTGGAAGTCAACGCCACCATTCCGGCGATGCAGGGCTACTCGGATATTGCAGCGACGGCGTGGTTGTCGCATGTGTTGCCAGGGCATCCTGAACTTCCGAAGTTGATCCGTGACAACGGCTCGAACGTCGAGGCTTTGTTGCTGGCCCTGCAGGCTTCGCATCGAAACGCTCGTGGGCATGAGGCCGATGGCATCGCCCTGTTGTGCCGACGCGGTGATGCCCAGCGGACCGAACTCGACTACATCGCCGAGCGGTTCAACACGCTCGGAGTCACCACTCGCGTGGTTCATCCGGACGAGACGCGCCTGAACGACGGATGGTTGGAAGCGCAAGGGCGACGCTGGCCGTTGGTGTATCGCCATCTGTTCGTTCACAGGCTGGAACACGAACCCAACGAAACCATCGAGCACTTGCTCGCGAGCCCCTCGGATCAAGGCACGCTGATCCTGAATCCACCTGCACCCCATGTCGAGATGAAGAGCACTCTCGCTCTATTGTCGGAATCGGTGGACAAGCCGACGTGGACCGCAGCGATGGGCCTGACGCTGGAAGAAATCAACGTGCTGGCGACACTTGTGCCATGGACCAGATGGTTGTCGGATCCCGATCCCAATCGCCCTGCCGTTGCCAGGCATTGGATGCAGGAGTTGCTCGATACTCCGGAATCGTTCGTCCTGAAACGGAGCTGGAGTTATGGCGGGCGCGATGTGTTCTTTGGCCGCAACGCCAACGATGCCGACAGATTCGAACCGGCGCGGCGTTTGTTTCCGGGCGTTCGGGATTGGCAGGATCTGTGCCAGCGTGCTGCCAGCGATCGCGGTGGCGGCGGATTTGTGGTGCAACGGGTCGTACCGGTTCACCGTGCCCCCATCACGTTCGCAACGCCCGACCAGGTACGCACCGTCGAGGCCACGACCGACTTTTCGATGTTCGCATCATTCGGCGTTGATGCGCCCTGGACAGGTGTCTGTCGTGCCGCCGCATCCGATATCGTCAATATTGCCGGAGGGGGTGGTGTCGTGCCGCTGTTGCGGCAATCGGTGGCTGACCGGGTTGCGACTGCGCGGCGCAACTCCCAAGGCATGAATCCACGCGCTGCCGACCTCTGACGTCATCCCCGCGGAGATCCATGGTTTTTCGATCGTGATCCTACGCCACGGGCAATCTGGTGGATTCCCGCGTTTGCGGGAATGACGGGAGGTTGGTGCGCGACGAATGATTCGACGTCTCCGCTCATGAAGTGTGCCGGAGCAGGGGTTATATTTCGCCACACGGCTAGTCGGGAGGTGTGGTCATGTCGAAATTTGTGGTTTCCAGAGTTCTGGCGTTCCTGGCTTCAGGCCTTTTGTTGTTGCTGGTTGTACCGACAGCAATCGCCGACCCGGCCTTGCACGGCCGCTGGTCCTTCGATGACGAGGGTGAAACGCGATACAGCGAATTTTTTGCAGATGGCCGCGCTGTCATGGATGGTGACCCATTCCAATACCGTGCAGAGAACGGTCAGCTCGTGCTGCTTTACCAAAGCATTGAATTGCCCGGTCAGTATCGAATCGTCGGAAATCAGCTCACGATCAGCATGTTCGACGAAGAGACGGTCTACACCCGTGTCGGTGCCGCACCTGCCCAGGCCACGGCGGGCGAAATCCCGAAAACTCCGGCACTTCCGGCGGCCAAACCTCAAACTACCGAAGGCAATTGGTTCCGTGTTGCCGACAGCGGCTTCGACGTGAAGTTGACCGGTGATTATCAGAAATTGCAGACCGTCGCCGGCGGGTTCGTCATCGGATCCAACACGCTGCCGGGGATGGTGCTGGTGTATCCCAACC
>JBEIPT010000242.1:0-5899 GCA_040376895.1 Lysobacteraceae bacterium
CGGCGACAGCAGCAAGCGCCCCGAACCGAATGCCCATTGGATGCCCGACAAGGTAAGCCCCCGAGATCCTCAGTAGCGTTCCCGGTTCGCCGCGCTGCGGCGAGAACGAAAATGGCATTGGCTGGCCCGGTTCAGTCGACCGAACATCGGTGATGTTTCCGACATCGTCAGACATGTATCGAGTCGACCGACCATCATCCGTGGCCACACCAACTAGCCGCCCGTACTCGTCAAACTTCACTTTTTCTTCGTCCGCAGAGGCGGAGAACGCGAGCAGAAGCAAAGCTGCCAACGCGGCATGGATTCGGAGTTTCATGAGTTACACTCGGTTTCGGGAATCGTGCATGAGGAAGGACCAGTTCCCGCCCCCATTGGAATCCATTGATAGTGACATGACGTCAGTAATATCGTCAATCTTGCGCTACCTTGGGTCGGCCATGCTGGCGCTTGCTGCAGAAATGGTTTCAGCAACCCCCACCACGATTGAATTGACCGCTCTTGGCGAGCAACTGTTCAATGACTCTCGTCTCAGCGCCAGCAGAGTCATGTCCTGCTCCAGTTGCCACGCCGCCTCCGCCAGGTTCGCAGACGTGAGGTCCGCATCAATTGATGTCGCGGGAGAGGCGGTTCCCAGAAGCGCTCCTTCACTCCTCGATCTGAGCCGCCACCGCGAGTTTTTCTGGGACGGCAGGCACTCGGATCTTGAAACCGCGATATTGGAACCACTTACCAATCCACGAGAACACGGATTTGCGTCACTGGAAGACGCATTCTCGGCGATTAATGGGACACCCCAATATCGCGGCATGCTGAGCCAACCTGGCGATCTACTGCGAGCCTTGGCTTTGTATCTGCGATCCCTTCCACCGGCACCTGATCTGAAGACAAGAATCCCGGCAGACGGTATCGTGGCGACTGGCGCCAAGTTATTCAGTTCAACCGCCGGCTGCGCAAATTGCCACCTGGATCTTGACCGACCAGCGAACGGAAAAGACAGTTATCACGCCCGAAACATCGATCCGGCCGCGTTAGCCGATGCCCTCACCGCCATCAACCAGAATTCACAAGCCTTGCGTGATGGCAAAATAACGCCAGAACTGGCGCCTCTTGGCCGATTCATCGTGACGGGCAATATCGAAGATATTGGGCGGTTTCGAACCCCGTCGCTGCTTCATGCGGCAGGAACAGCTCCATTCATGCATGATGGATCGATCAAGACGTTACGCGAGGCCATCGTCCACGAGGTGTATTACACCAGCAAGGATCACGGTGCATCGCTCGCGCCACGTGAAATCGATGCGCTGGTCGCTCTGATGGAATGGATGGATGCGGAAGCGTGCAAAGCTTATGCCGATCACTGCCGGCAGATTCCCGGCACTGGGGCCAACGGGCCAAACGCATCCATGGACATGAACCAAAACCGCGCAGAGCAACAACAGTGAATCGTCAGACTCTGACCGTCTTGACCCGCTTGGCCACTGACTTCTTGATCACGTAGACCGAAGCCGGCGGCACGTTCCAGATCGTGAATCCGGTCCGTCGCGCATGCAGACCGAGCGCACGCATGACTTCGCGTTTCACCGGACACGTCGGCCCGTAGGTGAACTGCACCAGCCGTCCGTGCGGCGAGAGCACGGCAAACGCCGCCTCGAGGATTTCCTGCTGCAGTTCTTTCGACATCGACAGCAGGCCGAGCCCGGAGACGATGACATCGACTTCGCCGGGCGCGCAGAAATTTGCCGCTTCGACGATCCGCGGCAACTCACGCGCATCGGCACACACAATGTTCGCCTGCGGAAACCGCGTACGCAGGTGCATGTGCAGGGTTTCGTTCAATTCGAAAACGAGCAGACGCTCGCCGGGTATTCCGTGTTCGAGCAGCGCTTCGGTAAAGACGCCCGTGCCACCGCCGAGTTCGATCACGTGGCCGGATTCCTTCGGCACTTCGCGCATCATCTCGGCAGCCAGTTCCTTGCTGCTCGGAGAAATCGCAGCCGTGGTCAGCGGTGCCTTCAGCCATTGCTGGAAGAAGGTCCAGGCGGTGACCGCCTGCTGCCGCCGGGCTTTCAGCGTGGCTTTGATTTTGTCGGTACGGATCACCATGCCTACCTGTCCTGCGTTCAGGTCGCGATCATAAGGGATGCGCCCCGGTTTTCCACTGGCCAAAACGAATCAAGCACTTGCACGCCCATTTTCCGGCCGAGACTGTATTTGGCCGGGGGATTGGCATACGCTCCCCGGGCCCGTCCGCGCAGCCAGGAGCCCCTTTGATGGCCAAGATCCGCATTGCCCTCGCCCAGTTCGACTTCCCGGTGGGGGCCATCGATGCCAATGCCGGCCGGATTCTGGCGCTGGCCATGGAGGCCAAGGCAGCAGGCGCGAGCCTGATCATGTTCCCGGAAAGTGCCATGTCGGGTTATCTGGCCGAAGATCTGTTCCTTCGCCCAAGTTTCATTGCCACCTGCGAACGCGAGCTGGCGCGTATTGCCCCGTTCATCCAGGGGATCGACGCCGTCATTGGCCATCCACTCGCCGAAGGTGACTCACTGTTCAACGCGCTCAGCTGGGTCCGCGACGGCCGTACGCTGGTGAGATACCGCAAACAAGCCCTGCCCAACTACACGGTGTTCGACGAGAAGCGATATTTTGATGCCGGAGATCAGGCGGCAGTTGTTGAGCTCGAGGGCGTCCGGTTCGGCCCCTTGATCTGTGAAGACATCTGGGAAGAGTTCCCGGCCCGCCGGGCGCTGCAGGCTGGCGCCGAAGCTCTGCTGGTGATCAACGCCTCGCCGTTTGATCCGATCAATCGTGCACGCCGTCATCAAGTGGTTGCCGAGCGGGCACAACAGCATCAGGTTCCGATCGCTTACGTGAACATCGTTGGGGGCCAGGACGACATCGTGTTCGACGGTGGCGCGTTCGTCGCGCAACCGGATGGCACATTGGGCGGCCCCGCCCCGGCGTTCGAGGATCATCTGCTGTACGTCGACCTGGACCCGCAGATTCGCAGGTTCGAGCCAGTCAACTGGCCCAAGCCCGAGACCAGTGATGACGCCCGCCTCTATTCGGCACTGGTCCGCGCCACACGCGACTATGTCGACAAGAACGGTTTTCCCGGCGTTCTGCTGGGCCTGTCCGGTGGTGTCGATTCGGCACTCACGCTGGCGATCGCCGCCGATGCGTTGGGACCAAAGCGAGTGACTGCCGTGATGATGCCATCCCGGTTCACTTCCGACCTGTCACGCGCCGAAGCCGCCGCTCAAGCCGACATTCTGGGCGTGGCCTACCACGTCGTCTCGATCGAACAGGCCTTCACGGCCTACCGTGAAACACTGGCGCCCCTGTTCGGCGACCGCCCTGCTGACATCACCGAAGAGAACCTGCAGGCACGCATCCGCGGCATGATCCTGATGGCGCTGTCGAACAAGTTCGGCGCCATGGTGCTGAGCACCGGCAACAAGAGTGAGATGGCATGCGGGTATGCCACCTTGTACGGCGACATGTGCGGCGGCTTTGCGCCACTGAAAGACGTCTACAAGACCGAAGTATGGGACCTGTGCCGCTACCGGAATACGCTCGGACCGGTGATCCCCGAAGTGGTGATCAACCGGCCGCCGTCCGCGGAACTGCGCGACAACCAGACCGACCAGGACTCGCTACCGCCCTACGAACTCCTCGACCAGATCCTGATGCGATACATCGAGCACGATAAATCACGCGCCGAAATCATCGGCGAAGGGTTCGATGAAGCCACTGTCCAACGGGTTGTGCGGATGGTGCTTCGCAACGAATACAAACGTCGTCAGGCCGCGCCCGGACCCCGGATCACCCGCCGTGCCTTTGGCCGTGACCGTCGGTATCCGATCACTACGGGTTGGCGCTGAAGCCCTTCCGGGCCATCGCCAGTCGCGAAATGTGTTCCGGCTGTTCGGCGGCAGTAGTTTGCAACCGACGGCACTTCGGGCATTGAGGTTTGTCAGGCAAGGGTGTTCAATCCGGGCAGGATGCGCCAGCGCGGCGCATGCTCATTTGAGCGGAGGGGTGATGAAGTCGAACCAAGCGTTTCTGGCGCTGTTCCTGTTGGTGTGTGCCGGCTTGCTGCAAGCGGCGCCCCGGAGCGGCTTCTATGCGGACTACCGCAAGGTCACCGACCCTGATTTCAAGGAATGGAATGCCGCATTCCGAAAGGACCGGGCACTCGAATCCATCGCCGAAGAACTCAACACGATGGTGCGCATTCCCAGCCCGATCGCACTGTCGCTGGAAGAATGTGGTGAGGCCAACGCGTTCTACGATCCGGAGGCCCGACGCGTTTCGTTGTGCTACGAAATGGCCTCGGAGCTGATCGACCTGTTTGGCGAAGATCGCCCCGATGAGGAAGTGGACGATCTGGTTTCCGGCACGATGATGTTTTTCCTCGGTCACGAAGTGGGTCACGCGTTGACCGATGTGCTCGACCTGCCCATCACCGGACGCGAAGAGGATGCCGCCGACCAACTCGCCGTGCTGATGTTGTCCGACGGCAGCGAAGATTCTGAACTCGCACTCATTGCCGCCGCTGAAACGTTTGCGCGCTGGGCCGAAGATGCCGAAGCCGACGATGATTCTTTTGCCGACGAACATTCGCTCGACCAACAGCGGCTCTACAACATTCTTTGCTGGTCTTACGGCCGCGATCCGGATGCCTATGAAGACTTTGTCACCGACGGCCTGTTGCCGGAAGCCCGGGCAGAAGGCTGTGCCGAAGAATTCGAACGGCTGGACCGCTCGTGGAACCGCCTGCTGGAAGATCACCTCGTCAGCGACTCGCCCCTGCAGAAGAGCAAAGTCGACCGGAACCGGAAACATCAGCAGTACGAAGATGAAGACGAGGAACTGGAAACGGTCGGATACAGCCGCCGCTGACTTCGTGCGGCCGACTCACCACGGACCTGTCCAGCTGGGTGGGTCACCCAAGACAGCGCACAAACAGGAAACCATCCATGCAACGCTGGGTAAAACTGCCGAATGGCAATGTCGTTGACGCAAACCGCATCGTCACCATTTCGAAGCCCGAGTCGTACCCCAAGATGGACGAAGAGGGCAACGACGGCATCGAATTCTGCGTCACGATCGGTCTGGGATTTTCACGCGACCAGCAACTGATGGTGACTGGCACCAAGGAAGATATTTCTGCGGTGATCAAGAACCTGATCGGCGCCGGCTGAGCCGGCAAGAACACCCCGTGCCCTTGAGCCCGAAGCACCGGAAATCATGAGCGGCACCCTTTCCGCCTGGAAACGATACTGGATGCCGTGGACCGCACTGGCTCTGGCATTGGGGGGCGGCTGGCTGTTCGTGTTGCGGGAGTTCCTCCCTGGCGTCAACGCGGCGAGCTCCATGGAGCGACTGCCTCTGCTGGTTGTCGCTGCCGTGTTCGCTGCACTGGCCGCCGTTCGTGGCCGTGGCCGTGAACGCACCGCCTGGACATGTTTGTCGCTGGCCATTGCCGCCATTCTTGCCGGTGAGCTGGCTTGGGCCGCCCGATTCATCAGTGGTGGCGCCAATCCGGCGTTCGGTTTGTCGGACGTGTTTTATCTCGGTTACTTCCCGCTGATCACCGCGGGCATCCTGATGCTGCCGAAGCGCATCACCGGACGCACCGATGGCCTGCGATTCCTGCTCGACGCCGGTATTGTCGTGATCGGCGGCGGGATGATGGTTTGGCTGTTTGCGGTGCAACCTGCCCTGGTCCGGCACGGTGATGCCATTGCCGGTTATGTGGCGCTGGCCTATGCCACTGGCAATCTGCTGACGGTATTGGCGGCTGCGACCGTATTGCTTCGTTTGCCGGTCGGCAGCGCACGTCGTGTCTACCTGATGATCGGCTTTTCGCTGCTCGCCAGCTTTTCCGGCGACA
>JBEIPT010000309.1:0-4670 GCA_040376895.1 Lysobacteraceae bacterium
GGGTTTCCTGGCGTTTGCCGCTCAGGCTGGTCATGTACCGGCGATGTGGGCTTTGGCCGAGCGTCATCAAACCGGGCGCGGACTGCCGGTGTCACCTGAGCGGGCGAGGACGTGGCTCTTGCAGCTCGCCAAGACCGGCGACCCGGAAGCGCACTGGCGTTTGTATGTGATGTCGAGCGAAAAGCTGCTCGACCACGAAGGAATCCACCACCTTCGCCTGGCGGCACAGTCAGGCCATGGCCACGGGCTGAAGATCTACTTCGAACGACTGGAGCAAGGTGATGTGTTGCCAGACGACCCCGACGGCGGGCTGAGAGATCTGGCACTCGCGCGGACGCACAACATCCCCATCAGCGACAGATTGAAGGAACTCCTCACGCCCAGACTGCCGGCGCCGACACCCGTGGCACCAACGTCTGCGGAACCGACGCCTGCGGCAACCGAACCGGCGTTGGCCGAACTCGGCGCAAAGATCGCCGAGATGCAAACTCATGTCGATGAACTGCTTGGCGAAACGCGGACCCTGCGCGATGAATTGCGGCAACGCGATCAACAACAGGTCGACCCCTCGTCCATCGACTTCTCCGAATCCAAACCTCCAATCGAAGCAGGTGCGGCCGACTATCAGCGAGGTCTGGAAGCCCTGCACAACAGAGACCCTGTTCTGGCCCGCAAACGGTTCACGGCGGCAGCCAAGTCGGGCCACTCAGGGGCACGCAACAACCTGGGATTGATGCTGCTGCGCGGGCTTGGCGGCCCAGTCCAACCCAAAACCGCGATCGCGCTCCTTCAGCAGGCAGCTGAAGCGGGCAGTGCGAGTGCTGCCGAATCTCTCGCAGCGGCGTACCACTATGGCATCGGTGTGGTGGCTGACCGCCAGCGTGCACTGGGCTGGTACGAACTGGCTGCAACACGCGGGTCGGCTCCGGCGCGGGTTGGTCTGCAACGTCTCGCCGCAGCCCAGACACACAGCACACCATGAGGAGCCTTTCCGAACCTCGATTCGACGATCCGTTTCGGCCGACATGGGAATGGTGGTCGATTCTGGGTTGGTTGTTTGCAGCGACCGGACTATCGGTCTGGATCCTGTTGGTCCCGGCTCCTGCAGTCCTGTTCGGTGGTGTGATGTTCTGTCTGCTATGTGGGTTGCGCGATCTGCCTTCAGCGCTGCAGCTGCGTGCCCGGCATGGACGACTGCGCGGAGGACCGTTGCGATTTGGCAGTCTGCCTGATCTGGCCACCAGGGTCCGCGAACGACCCGATGCAATCTGGTTGGGACAAGGTTTTGTCTGGGGCACCGAACATGCTCAGATGGCCTTGGCAATGTGTCGTCGCGACGACCTGGTCGTCCGATCCGGACATCAGACTGCGCCGAAGGGCCTGGCCTGGATACACGGACTTGGCGCGCGCGAATCGGCGGTCTGGTTACCGGTCGAGTTCGCGCGTGGCCACACTTTGATCGTCGGAACCACCGGCTCCGGAAAAACCCGTCTGCTCGAAAACGTGCTGGCGCAAGCCATTCTCCGTGATGAAGCGGTGCTGATCTTCGATCCCAAGGGTGATCGGGGTCTGCAGAACACGGCGCGACAAGTCTGTGCCCTGCAGGGGCGACCGGAGCGGTATTGCCAGTTGGTCCGGGCCCAGCCCGCTGAGTCGGTTCGCCTCGATCCACTCGGGCATTTCGAAAGCGGTGCCGAACTGGCGTCCCGGGTAGCCGGGTTGATGGGGGGTGGGCCGGGACCCGATGTGTTTTCCGGATTCAGTCAGAAGACATTGAAGATCATCATTGATGCATTGTTGGCACTGGGCGAACGGCCCACGCTCAAATTGCTGCTGCGTCATGTCGAGGGTGGCGTCGACGGGTTGCTGCAACAGCTGTTGGCAAAACGGTTTGAACAGCGCTGGGGCGCGAATTGGCAGAGCCGCGTGGTTGCCAGTCCCATGCCCGGCAAGAACGGCGGCGCATCGCACATCTCACCGGCACTTCGCGACCTGATCCAAACGTGGCGAATGCTGCAGCACGAATTCCCCGATTTGGAAACGGATGCTGTCGACGGACTGTTGGCACATCTGGAACACGACCGAACGCATGCGCAGAAACTGCTCGCCGGACTGTCGCCAGTGCTTCACATGCTGTGTGCCGGCCCGCTCGGCGAGTTGTTGTCGCCCAGCACAGATGCAGAGCAGGATCACCGGCCAAGTGTCGATTTCGACAGCCTGATCGCGGGTCGTCGAGTCTTGTATGTCGGACTGGACAGTCTTTCCGACCCCATGGTGGGCGCCGCACTCGGAAGATTGTTGTTGGCCGATCTGGCGAGCCTGGCGGGCAACCTGTATCAACGGCCAACACGGCCAACACCCGTAAGCTGTTACATCGACGAAGCCGCCGAATGCTTGAACGAACCCGCGATCGCCCTGCTCAACAAGGGTCGCGGCGCGGGCTTTTCGATGACCCTGCTCACGCAGACGTTCGCGGACTTTGTCGCGGCAGCAGGCAGTGAGGCGAAGGCCCGGCAGATTCTGGGCAATACCAACAATCTGATCTGCCTGAGGGTGCGTGATGCCGGTACCCAAAAGTATGTCGCCGAACAGATGCCCGAGGTGCTGCTGCGCTCGATGACCCATTCCCAATCTGCCGGCAATGCGCCATTGGCGCCGATCCTGTTCAACGGTCAAGCGGGTGAGGCGCTGACTGAACAGCGGGCGCCGTTGGTGGATCCGAACTTGCTGGGCGCTCTGCCCGATCTTGAATGTTTTGCGCAAATTGCCGGAGGGCAGGTATACAAACTGACGACCACCCTTCTGGACCTCAATCTGTCCAAAACGGAGTCCATCGATGACAGTCGTGGGTGAAGCCGCCCCGGCTCCCCATGTACCATTCCAGCATGGGCATTTCAGATCGACAACACACGCCTCGTCTGGCCGACGAGCTCTTGGCGGACATCCTGCGCAATACCGAAACCACGCGTTTGGCGAATACGGTTTGGGTAACCTGGCCGCTCGCCAAGTCAGTGACCACAGCGGTCGCCTGGTTGCTTACCGATCGAGTCCTGCACCCCTCCGGATACTCCCTGCTCAGTCTGTGTGTCGTCAAAGCGTTCCGGCGTTATCAGCAGCAGCTGCAGCATCTGGGCGATCCGAACAATGCGCAACTGCAGGTGGCCTATCTGGCTGGCTTGTTCGAAGCCCTGCCGGCGCTGATCGAATTGCGGGCCAGCGACGGTGTCCATGACTGGGACCCGCTCCATGGGCCACCGCTCGGCGAATGGCTGGCCCAACATCCGCGCGCGACGCTCGAACTGGTTGAACCCGAAGGCGAAGCCGCCGACCGCAATCCCGTTTCGTTGCGTCTGCACTGGCTCGGCCAATTGGTTTCGGCCGAAGCGTTGGCTGCACTCGGTCCCCACTTGCGCACGATCAGCGGCGACAACGAATTGCGTTGAAGTTCCGCCGTCGAAGCCCGTATCGAAGGATGGGCCGTGAACGACCGTACCCGAATCCCCGGTCTGATGGTGTTGCTCATGCTCGGATGCCTGGCAGTTTCGGCGCTGCGCAATCCGTGGGCAGATAAGACGGCGGAGATGGAATTCGATGCCTTGACGCAGGCGTTTGGCCTAAGTCGTGCCGAGCAAGTGGTGCAGCGTGCTGCACGCTGGTATCGAATCGCGGTTGAAGACACCGGCATGTTTGCGTGGTGTCGTGAAACGTTCACCGGTCGCCCGGACACCCTTGAGCGTTCCGGTGAATTTGCGCATGGCCCCTGGGCAGAAGGTATCCATGTTTTCGGCAAACGGCTGGATCAAGTTTTCGACCATCTGAAACTGATCTTCCGTCGAGTATCAACACTTGTGTTCTGTCTGCCCGCGATCCTCCCCGTCCTGTTCGCATGCCTCGTCGATGGTTGGGTGCGCCGCAGAATCCGTCAGACCGGATTTGCCTATGCCTCACCGCTTATGCAGCGGCTGGCATTCCGGGTCATCCAGGCCACATCGATCATGATACTGCTCGTTCTGTTTTGGCCAGCGACCGCCCCGATTGGTTTGGCGCCGAGTCTCTCACTGGTCATCGCCGTCGCGATGGGTGTCGTTCTGACTCATTCACAGAAACGATTCTGAGGGCAGGCTTGCTCGGGATGCGCTTTTGCTTGAAACGGCCTGTCCGACAGGATTCCGCGACCAAGCGTACGGCATCAACGATGGCCCGCTGTGCAGTCCGGTACTTGATGCTGCTTCGCCCGAATCACCAGAGCGATACCACCGAGGATCGTCAGAGAGGCGAATGCCAGACGCAAGGTGATGGGCTCGCCCAAGAACATGACGCCACCCAGGGCCGCCAGAACCGGGACACTGAGTTGGATCGTTGCAGCGCTGGTGGCCTTCAACGCAGGCAGTGCGGCATACCAGATCGCATACCCTATTCCGGACGCCAGTGCGCCGGAGGAAACGGCATACCAGAAACCCGCGGAATCCAAAGACGCGCGGTTGAGCATCAAACAGCTCACAACTGCCGCGATCGGCGCGGCGCGCAAAAAATTCCCCGCCGTGACTTGGGTCGGATCGCCCGCACCACGGCCACGCAATGAATAGATGCCCCAGGCAACACCGGCGATCAACATCAACGCTGAACCATGCAGTGGCGGTGCCGAGAGACCTGGTAGCAAAAGCCCCACC
>JBEIPT010000404.1:0-3512 GCA_040376895.1 Lysobacteraceae bacterium
CAACACGGTTGCGTTCGGCTCGTCCGATGCGCCCTTGAAGCCGGAAGACCTGGCTGCACACAAGCTGCGCCAGTTCCCGTCGGTGATCGGCGGCGTTGTGCCGGTGGTCAATCTGCCTGGCGTGAAGGACGGCGAACTCAAGATCACCGGTGAACTGCTCGCCAACATGTACCTGGGCAAGGTCGCAAGTTGGGATCACGCTGGCATCAAGGCGCTGAATCCGACCCTGACGCTGCCAGCCAAGCCGATCCGCCTGATCTATCGCTCGGACGGTTCGGGCACCACGTTCAATTTCGTCAACTATCTCAGCAAAGTCTCGCCGGACTGGAAGTCCAAGGTCGGAGAAGGCACGGCAGTGCGCTGGCCGGGTGGCTTCGGTGGCAAGGGCAACGAAGGTGTCGCTGCCTACGTCAAGCAGATCCAGGGTTCTATCGGTTACGTCGAACTGAGCTACGCGCTGACGAACAAGCTTACCTACACGTCGATGAAGAATGCCGACGGCGAATTCGTGCTGCCGAGCAACGCCACTTTCACGGCGGCAGCGGAAAGCGCCGACTGGGCCAATTCGAAGGACTTTTACCTGGTCATCACGAATGCGCCGGGCAAGACCTCCTGGCCGATCGCTGCGACCAACTTCATCCTGATGTCGGAAGCACCGAAGAAAGTGGACGAAGCGAAGGCTGCGCAGGAATTCTTCAAGTGGGTTTACGCCAGCGGTGATGCGTCCGCAACAGCACTGGGCTACGTGCCGCTGCCCGATTCGCTGGTCACGCAGATCGAGCAGTACTGGGCTACGCACCTGAAGTATTGAAGTTGGACTCTGGGAACGTCGAACTTCAGTCGGGAGGGCAGCAATGCCCTCCCGACTTTTCTGTATTCTCCACTCCGATGACTGACCGTACGAGCAACTGCCGATGAATGCTGAAGCGGATCGCGAACTGCGCCTGATTGCCGTGGCCAAACGGGCTCAGGGCGACCAGCGCATGGATTTCTTTTTCCGCAGCCTCACTGCGAGCGCGGCATGGTTTGTCCTGATCACTCTGGTCGGCGCCATGCTGGTGATGTTCGATGGTGGGCGGGAAGCGCTCGTCGAACAAGGCAGCAAGTTCATTACGACCGATTACTGGGATCCGGCAAACCTGATCTTTCACGGTCTGGCGCCGATTGTCGGCACCCTGCTGACCTCCCTCATCGCGCTGCTCATTGCCGTGCCGATCAGTTTCGGAATCGCCGTGTTCCTGACCGAAGTGGCGCCGGCATGGCTGCGTACGCCGATCGCGACCGCCATTGAATTGCTGGCGGGGATCCCGTCGATCATCTACGGCATGTGGGGCTTGTTCGTCCTGGTTCCGTGGTTGGGTGAGTACGTTTATCCATGGCTCATCGACGAGCTTGGTACCTGGCCGGTGATCGGACCGTGGTTCCAGGGCATACCCATCGGCATTGGCCTGCTGACGGCCGGATTCGTGCTGGCCGTCATGGTCATTCCGTTCATCAGCTCGATCATGCGCGAAGTGTTCCTGACCGTCCCCGGTCGGCTCAAGGAGTCGGCCTACGCGCTCGGATCGACTCGTTGGGAAGTGGTCTGGGACATCGTGCTGCCCTACACGCGTACGGCCGTGATCGGTGGCGTGTTCCTCGGGCTCGGTCGGGCACTGGGCGAGACCATGGCCGTCACGTTCGTGATCGGCAACGCCAATCGATTGGGCACCTTGCTGGAGCCCGGCAGTTCGATCTCGGCGACCATTGCCAATGAATTCGCTGAAGCGTTTGCCGATGAGCATCGGTCCGCGCTGTTGGGATTGGGCTTCCTGCTGTTTGTGGTCAGCTTCATTGTCCTCAGTATCGCGAAGCTGATGCTCAAGGGCATGAGTCGCTGGGAGGGCAAACGATGAGTACCGTCGCAGAACGTCTTTATCTCCGACGCCGGATCGTCAACGGCGTGGCTTTGGTGTTGTCAGGCGCGGCCGCAGTATTTGGCTTGATCATGCTCGGCTGGATCCTGTGGACGACGATCAGCAAGGGTGCCGCGGCGCTCGGACCGCAGCTGTTTACAACTGCGACTGCGCCGCCTGGTGAGCCCGGTGGTCTGGCCAATGCCATCGTCGGCACGCTCACGATTTGCTTGTCGGCCGTGGCCTGGGCCACGCCGCTGGGCATTCTGGCGGGTACGTATCTGGCCGAGTATGCGAATTACACCAAACGTGGCGAGTTGATCCGTTTCGTCAACGATATTCTGCTGTCGGCGCCATCGATCGTGCTGGGTTTGTTCATCTACACCTTGATCGTTCGGCCGATGGAGCAGTTCTCGATGTTCGCGGGTGTTCTGGCACTGGGTTTCATCGTTTTGCCGGTGGTGGTTCGCACCACGGATGAAATGCTGCGCATGGTGCCGACCCAGATGCGCGAAGCGGCGCTATCCCTCGGCGTGCCGCAGTGGAAAGTCACGACCCAGGTGCTCTATCGGGCCGCGCTCTCGGGCATCACGACCGGCGTGTTGCTGGGTCTCGCTCGCATCAGCGGCGAAACCGCACCTCTGATCTTCACGAACACCAACAATCAATACTGGAATTTCTCGCCGCTGCAGCCCATGAGCAATCTGCCCATGACCATCTACGAATATGCCAAGAGCCCATTCGAAGACTGGCAGCAGCTTGCCTGGGCCGGCGCCCTGCTGATTACCGTGTTCGTGCTGCTGGTCAGCGTGATCGCGCGTCTCTTGCTCCTCAAGAACAAACAAAGCCATGACTGAGTCTGCCATCGCACAGCCCGAAAAAGTCGCAGCGACCGGCGCCAAGCTGTCGGCGCGCAACCTGAGTTTCTATTACCAGCAAGCCCGGGCCCTGGACAACGTCAGCTTCGATGTCGCCGAACGCAAGATCACCGCGTTGATCGGTCCGTCGGGTTGCGGCAAGAGCACGCTCCTGCGCATCTTCACCGCATCTACTCGGTGTATCCGGGTCAGCGTGCGGAAGGTGAAGTGATCCTCGACGGCGAGAACATCCTCGCGCCGGGTTATTCGCTGAACCGCCTGCGCAGCAAGGTCGGCATGGTGTTCCAGAAGCCGGTGCCGTTCCCGATGTCGATCTTCGACAACATCGCCTATGGCATCGGTCACTACGAAAAACTTGGTCGCGCCGAAATGACCGACCGTGTCGAACAGGCGCTGCGCCAGGCGGCGCTGTGGGACGAGGTCAAGGACAAGCTCAAGCACAGTGCGCTCGGCCTTTCGGGCGGGCAGCAGCAGCGTTTGTGTATCGCACGTGCGGTGGCGCTGAAGCCGGAAGTGATCCTGTTCGACGAGCCGACCTCGGCGCTCGACCCGATCGCCACCGGCCGCATCGAGGACCTGATCGAGGAACTCAAGGGCTCCTATTCGATCCTGATCGTCACGCACAACATGCAGCAGGCGTCGCGCACGAGCGACTACACCGCCTTCATGTACCTCGGTCGCATGATCGAGTTCGGCCCGACGGAGAAGATCTTCCTGCGCCCCGAACTCCAGGAAACCG
>JBEIPT010000187.1:0-7172 GCA_040376895.1 Lysobacteraceae bacterium
CCGGTCGCTTTCACCGAGGGCGTACAGCACTTCGGTCGGTTCTTCGGTCAGGCAGACGATACGACGGGGGTAAAGATTCATGCCGGAATAGTGCCTGATTCAAGGGATGATTTCGCTATCATCGCCGGTCCAGTCCATTGCCAGTCGGAAGTCCATCAATGAAAACCAGCGCCGAGATCAGAAGCGCCTTCCTGAAGTTCTTCCAGAGCAAGGGCCACGAAGCCGTGGCGTCGAGCCCACTCGTTCCGGGCAACGATCCCACGCTCATGTTCACGAACTCCGGCATGGTGCAGTTCAAGGACATGTTCCTCGGTGCCGAAAAACGGTCGTACACACGTGCCGCCACGGCGCAGCGTTGTGTCCGTGCCGGCGGCAAACACAACGATCTGGAGAACGTCGGTTACACGGCGCGTCACCACACGTTCTTCGAGATGCTCGGCAACTTCAGTTTCGGCGACTACTTCAAGCGTGACGCAATCCAATACGCGTGGGAGCTGCTGACCGGCGTCTATGGTTTGCCGAAGGAAAAGCTCTGGGTCACGGTCTACCACACCGATGACGAGGCCTTCGACATCTGGGCGAAGGAAGTGGGCGTGCCCGAAGAACGTATCGTGCGCATCGGCGACAACAAGGGCGCCCCGTTCGCGTCGGACAACTTCTGGCAGATGGCCGACACCGGTCCGTGTGGCCCGTGCTCTGAAATTTTCTATGACCATGGCGCCGACGTGTTTGGCGGCCCGCCGGGTTCGGCAGACCAGGATGGCGACCGCTACATCGAGATCTGGAACCTCGTGTTCATGCAGTTCGACCGATCGGCCGACGGCACGCTGACGCCATTGCCGAAGCCCTGCGTGGATACCGGCATGGGGCTGGAGCGACTCACCGCCGTGCTGCAGCATGTGCATTCGAACTATCAGATCGACTCGATGCAGGCGCTCGTGAAGGCCGCTTCGGCGGCGACCGGTTGCGAAGACCTCGCGAATCCGTCGTTGAACGTCATCGCCGATCACATTCGCGCCTGCTCGTTCCTGGTCGTGGACGGTGTCCTGCCGTCGAATGAAGGGCGTGGTTACGTACTCCGTCGCATCATCCGTCGTGCCTTGCGCCATGGCCACAAACTCGGCTGCAAGGGTTTGTTCTTCCACAAGCTCGTGCGCACGCTCGACGAGGTCATGGGTGATGCCTATCCGGAATTGCGCCAGAAGCGCGGTTTGGTCGAACAGGCCCTGAAGCAGGAAGAAGAGCGTTTCTCGGAAACCCTCGACAAGGGCATGAAAGTGTTCGAAACGGTGGTGGCGCAGGGTGCCCAGCAGATCGCCGGCGTCGATGCGTTCCGTTTGTACGACACCTACGGATTCCCGGTTGACCTGACTGCGGACATCGCTCGTGAGCGCGGCCTCGGTGTGGACATGGACGGTTTCGAGCGAGCCATGAACGCCCAGCGCGAACGCGGCAGGGCAGCGTCGCAGTTCGAAGCGGCGCACGTGGTCACGGCTGAAACCGTGAAGGGTCTGCCGGCCACCGAGTTCCTCGGTTACGACGCCCATGATGCGCAGGGCTGCAAGGTGGTTGGCCTGATCCGCTCGGGCAAGATGATCGAGGTGCTGAACGACGGTGAGAGCGCGTTGGTCGTGCTCGACCGCACCCCGTTCTACGCCGAGTCCGGTGGTCAGGTCGGTGATACCGGTGCGCTCGAAGGCGCGCTCGGTACGTTCCGCGTCGACGACACGGCCAAGCTCGCCGGCACGTTCCATGCCCATGTCGGCGTGTGGAGCGGTCGCACGCTGAAAGTCGGCGACTCGCTGAACGCCAGTATCGACCAGGCGCGCCGTCAGGCCGTCATCCTCAATCACTCGGCGACGCACCTGATGCACGCCGCATTGCGCAAGGTGCTGGGTGAACATGTTCAGCAGAAGGGCTCACTGGTCGCGCCCGACCGCCTGCGTTTCGACTTCTCGCATTTCCAGCCGGTATCAGACGATGAAGTGCGGCAGATCGAGCGGCTCGTGAATACCGAGATCCGCCGGAATGCCCAGGCCGAAGTGCACCAGATGGGCATGCAGGAAGCGTTGGATTTCGGCGCCATGGCGCTGTTCGGCGAAAAGTACGGCGAACGCGTTCGTGTGCTGAAGATGGGTGATTTCTCGACCGAACTGTGTGGCGGCACACACGTCGCGCGAACCGGCGACATCGGCCTCTTCAAGATCGTCACCGAAGGGGGTGTCGCTTCCGGTGTTCGCCGAATCGAAGCGTTCACCGGCGCCGGTGCGGAAGCACTGGTCGAACAGGAAGAGGATCGTCTGGCCGAACTCGCTCAGATGCTGACCAGCTCGACTGAAGAGGCAGCGGTCAAACTCAGGAAAGTGTTCGAGCGTCAGAAGGAACTCGAGCGGGAACTGGAGTCGCTGAAGGCCAAGGCTGCTGGTGCCGCGATCGGCGAACTGGCCGAGAACCCGGTGATGCTCGGCGCGATCAAACTCGTGTCGGCACGACTCGATGGCCTCGATGCAAAGACGCTGCGTGAGGCGGTCGATCAACTGAAGAACAAGCTCGTCGACTGTGCGGTGGTTTTGGCTACCGGTGCCGAAGGCAAGGTCTCGCTGATTGCCGGCGTCGGTGGTGCAGCACTCGGCAAACTCAAGGCCGGTGAACTGATCAGCCACGTGGCTGCGCAGATCAACGGCAAGGGTGGTGGCCGGCCGGACATGGCGCAGGGTGGTGGCGAAGACGGTCCGGCCGTGGCGCCGGCACTTGCCAGCGTCGCTGCGTTCGCACAATCCAAACTGGGCTGAGCCATGAAGATCGACAGCAAGTTGCCGAACGTCGGGACCACCATCTTCACGGTGATGAGCCAATTGGCGATGAAACACCAGGCCGTGAATCTGGGCCAGGGGTTTCCCGATTTCGAAGGTCCGGAAGCACTACGTGTGGCGCTGAACCGGCACATGCACGAAGGCAAGAACCAGTACGCGCCGATGACCGGTGTGCCGCGCTTGCGTGAGCAGATCGCGAAGAAGACCACGGCGCTGTATGGCCGGCCGGTCGACATGGATACCGAAGTGACGGTGACCAGTGGCGCCACCGAAGCGCTGTTCGCAGCGATTGCCGCGATCGTGCGCAACGGCGACGAAGTGATCGTGCTGGATCCCTGTTACGACAGTTACGAGCCGGCGATCGAGTTGAACGGCGGCAAGGCGGTTCATATCGAGCTGACGCTTCCGGACTTTTCCGTCGACTGGCAGCGCGTCAACGACGCATGTACCCCGCGCACCCGCGCGATCCTGGTCAACAGCCCGCACAATCCGAGTGGCGCAGTGTTCTCGCCGGCCGATCTGGATGCACTGGCCGAGATTGCCCGTCGGCACGATCTGATCGTCATCTCGGATGAAGTCTACGAACACATCGTATTCGATGGCGTGAGTCACCAGAGCGTGTTGCGCCATGCCGAACTGGCCGATCGCAGTTTTGTCATCTCCAGTTTTGGCAAGACCTACCACTGCACTGGCTGGAAAGTGGGCTACTGCATTGCGCCGCCGGCGTTGAGCCTTGAGTTCCGCAAGGTGCACCAGTACCTGACGTTCTGCACATTCAACCCGGCGCAATGGGCACTGGCCGATGTGCTGGAACAGATGCCGCAGCACTATCTGGAGTTGCCGGCGTTCTATCAGGAAAAGCGCGATCGGTTCCGCGATTTATTGTCCGGCAGCAAGTTCGACCTGTTGCCGGTCGCCGGTGCGTATTTCCAGATCGTCGACTACTCGCGCATCAGCGATTTGGGTGACCTGGCGTTCTGCGAATGGTTGTGCGCCGAGAAAGGTGTGGCCGCCATTCCGGTGTCGGCGTTCTACAAGACTCCGCCCGAGGCGCGGCTGATCCGCTTCTGTTTTGCGAAGAACGACAACACCCTGGTGGCGGCTTCCGAACGCCTGCGCTCGGTCTGAAAACCGCCGAGCTCATTCCCGCTGGGTATATGCATCGCGCAAGTGCATGATTGTATTGACGAAATCTTTGTTCGTCCGGAAGCCCTTTATTCGATGGCCACTCAGGCCAAATCGCCTACAATGAACCCATGTTTGATCGCCGCCGCCCCATGAACATTGTCATCAAGACTCCCGCCCAGATTGCGCAGATGCGCGAAGCGGGCCGTCTCGCCTCGGAAGTGCTGGACATGATCGGTCCGCACGTCAAAGCCGGTGTCAGCACCGAAGAGCTGGACTCGATCTGCCATGACTACATCGTCAAGGAACAGAAAACGATTCCGGCGAATCTGGGCTACAGGGGCTTTCCGAAGACGATCTGCACGTCCGTCAATCACGTCATCTGCCATGGCATTCCGAATGCCGGCAAGGTGCTGAAGGACGGCGACATCATCAACATCGATGTCACCGTCATCAAGGATGGTTGGCACGGTGACACCAGTCGCATGTATGTGGTCGGTGAGCCGAACGTGCTCGCGCGTCGTTTGGTCGACACGACTTACGACGCCATGTGGCGCGGTATCCGCATGGTGCGTCCGGGTGCCACGCTTGGCGACATCGGCAGTGCCATCCAGAAATTCGCCGAAGCGCAGCGGTTTTCGGTGGTTCGCGAGTATTGTGGTCATGGTATCGGTCAGGTCTATCACGAAGATCCGCAGGTGCTCCATTACGGCAATGCAGGTGAGGGCACCGTGCTCAAGACGGGCATGACCTTCACGATCGAACCGATGATCAACGCCGGCAAGAAAGATACGCGTTTGCTGCCCGACGGCTGGACCGTGGTGACACGCGACAAGTCCCTGTCGGCCCAGTGGGAACACACCATCGCGGTCACCGATGATGGCTTTGAAGTCCTCACCCTCAGCGCCACCGAGCGCGCCAGCGGATAAACCCCAGGGAGCCCGATGAACGAGACGCAGGCTCCTTTTTCACCGTCCCATTTGCGCGAGCAGTTGATGCGCAACGTGTTCGAAACCGAGACCCACTTTGCACTGGGCGGGCCGGTTGCCGATCTGATCGCCGAACGCACGAATACCGTGGACCGGGTGGTCATAGCGTCGTTCGAGCACACGTTCGCCGGAATCCCCGATGTGGCGCTGGTGGCCACCGGCGGCTTTGGCCGTTGTGAACTGCTGCCCCAATCCGACATCGACGTGCTGCTGATCGTGCCGGATCCGATCCGACCGGAAGTGACGCGGGCGCTCGAAGCCTTGTTGTCGCAGTTCTGGAATCTCGGTCTTCAGGCCAGCCATATCGTGCGCAATCAGCGTGCCTGTCTGGAAGAAGCCGAACGCGACCTAACCTCGGCGACGGCGCTGTTCGAAGCGCGTTTCCTGACCGGCGATCGTGGTGCGTTCGACCGCATGATGGCGGGACTCGATGCGCCGAACATCTGGCCGCCGGTGGCGTTCCTGCGCGCCAAGCGTGAGGAACAGCGCGAGCGTCACGCCCGGTACAACGACACCGCGTTCAACCTCGAACCGAACATCAAGGAAGGCCCTGGCGGCTTGCGTGACCTGCACGCGTTGCAGTGGGTCGCCAAACGCTCTTTCGGCGAAGAACGACTTCAGGCTTTTGCCACACTCGGCCTTGCCAGCTTTGAGGAACAAACCGAATTGCTGCGTGCACGTGACGTGTTGTGGCAGGTTCGATTCGGATTACATCGGTTGCTGAAGCGTCGCGAGGAGCGACTGCTGTTTGACCATCAGCGGGAACTGGCCGCCCAATTCGGGTTCCAGGACACGAATCCCAAGTTGGCCGTCGAACGGTTCATGCAGGGTTTCTATCGTGCTTCGGCCACCGTGCGTCGGCTGAGTCGACGCATCTGGGAGCGACTGGAAGCGCGGATTGATCCGTCCGACACCACCAGCACACCACTCGAAAATGGTTTTGTCGTCCGCGAAGGCCGTTTGCACCACGACGATGCGCGTGCGCTGGAAACGAGCCTGGACCGACTGGTGCAAGCCTTGCGCTTGCTGGCGCAGTCGCCCGAGCCGATGCGGCCGTCGGCGGCACTTGCCGGCGCCATGAGCCAACTGTCGGCTCAGATGGATGCTGCCCACCTCGCCAGTTTGCGCACCTCGCTGCCCAACTTGCTGCGCGAGAAGGGCGAGGTGATGAATGCCGTCGAGGCCATGGCCGACATTGGTCTGCTGGGCCGGTTGTTGCCGGCTTTCGAACAGGTCAGCGGGCGCATGCAGTACGACATGTTCCATGCCTACACGGTCGATCAGCACACCCTGTTCGTCATGCACAATCTGGCGCGGTTCGTGCGCGAGACCACACAACAGACACATCCGCTGGCGTTCGAAGTGCGCAAGCGCGTGCGCAAGCCGGAACTGCTGCTGCTCGCCGGCTTGTTCCATGACATCGCCAAGGGGCGTGGTGGGGATCACTCCGAACTGGGTGAAGTCGAAGCTCGGAATTTTGGCCAGGCTGCGGGGCTCAGTGGCACCGACATCGATCTGGTCGCATGGCTGGTGCGTGAGCATCTGACCATGTCGGTCACCGCACAGAAACAGGACATCGGTGATCCGCAGGTCGTGCACCGCTTTGCCAGCGTGGTGAAAGACTGGGAGCGCCTGGACTGCCTGTATCTGTTGACGGTCGCCGACATCTCCGGCACCAGTCCGAAACTCTGGAACGGCTGGAAGGACCGGCTGCTGGCCGATCTGTATCAAGCCACCCGTTACGCGCTGCGTCGTGGTCTCGAACATCCCGTGCACGAGTCCGAACGGATCGAGGAGTTGCAGCGCGAAGCCTTGGTGTTGCTGGCTCGTGCCGGCGTCGATGCCGATGCGGCACGTGCCGTCTGGGCGGAATATCCGGCCGAATCGTTGCTGCGGTTCTCGGCGGCGCAGATCGCCTGGCAGACCGAAGCGGTTCTGCGACATGGTGCTGCGTCACAGCCGCTGGCAGCAGTGCGCTCGCCAACCGAACATGGCACCACCGAAGTGTTTGTCTACTCGGCCGACCGCGAGGGTATCTTCGCGACGATCACCGCCGTGCTTGACCGATTGCAGCTGTCGGTGCTCGAAGCCCGGATTGTCACGTCGCATCAAGGCCACGTGCTCGATACGTTCCAGGTGCTGGATGCAGATCACAGGCCATTGGCCGACGCAGAACGGATCGACGAACTCGCGGCGCGGCTGAATGATGAACTGTCGCGGCCCGAACTCAGTCTGACGCCGGCCC
>JBEIPT010000293.1:0-4934 GCA_040376895.1 Lysobacteraceae bacterium
CGTGAAGCCTGCCAAGACCGTCGCCGCGAAACCGGTGAAGGCCAAGGGCAAGATCGCCGTGACGAAAACGGCAGCCAAGAAGGTTGCGGCCAGCTCGCGCCGTCGTCTGGCCTGAACGAGGAATCGACCATGATCACCCCGATCCAATTGAACCCTGAACATGTCACGCAGGAACTCAGCAAGTTCGGCGAGCGGCTTGCGAAAGGCATGCAGGCGCTGAAGGAAGTTCGCGACGTGCACTACGGTGCCAGTGAGAAGGAAGAGATCTACCGCGAAGACAAGTTGCGTCTGTATCGCTTCAAGTCGACGAACAAGGTTACGCAGAAGGTGCCGCTGCTGATCGTTTACGCACTCGTCAACCGGCCGTACATGGTTGACCTGCAGGACGATCGCTCGATCGTCAAGAATCTGCTGGCCGCCGGCCACGATGTGTATCTCATCGACTGGGGTTACCCGGATGCTTCCGACCGCTTCCTGACCCTCGATGACTACATCAACGGTTACATCCGTCGTTGTGTGCAGGCGGTCAGCAAGCGCCACGGCGTGCCGGCAATCAACATCCTCGGCATCTGTCAGGGTGGGGCGTTCTCGATCTGTTACGCCAGCCTGTATCCGGAAACAGTCAAGAACCTGATCACGATGGTCACGCCGGTCGATTTCAAGACGCCGGACAACATGCTGAGCCATTGGGTTCAGGACATGGATATCGACCTGTTCGTCGACACGCTCGGCAACGTGCCGGCCGATTTGATGAACTGGTGTTACCTCACGCTGAAGCCGTTCCGCCTGCTGCAGCAGAAGTATGTTGGGCTGACCGACATCCTCGACAACAAGGCTGAGCTGGAAAACTTCCTGCGCATGGAAAAGTGGATCTTCGATTCACCCGACCAGGCCGGTGATGCGTTCCGTCAGTTCCTCAAGGACTTCTACCAGGGCAACAAGTTGCTCAAGGGTGGTCTGGTCATCGGCGACAAAGCGATCGATCCGAAAAAAGTCACGATGCCGGTGCTGAACATCTTCGCCGAGCAGGATCACCTGGTGCCGCCAAGCGCGTCCAAGGCGCTGAAGGGCATCATCGGCACCAAGGATTACACCGAGCTCTCGTTCAAGGGTGGCCACATCGGCATCTACGTCTCCGGTCGCGCACAACGCGAAGTGCCGCCGGCGATCGACGCCTGGTTGCGCAAGCGCGGGTAAAGCCGGTGTGGATGTGCAGGCTGGGCTTCGCTTTCGCTCAGCCCAGCCTGCATACGCTTTCGTCAATCCCTACAGCGATTCCGACGCAAAATCGGCCAGACGTGAACGCTCGCCGCGACGCAGCGTGATATGTGCGCTGTGTTGCCAGTCCTTGAAGCGGTCGACGGCGTAAGTCAGGCCGGACGTGGTTTCGGTCAGGTAGGGCGTATCGATCTGTTCGACGTTGCCGAGGCAGACCATCTTGGTGCCGGGTCCGGCGCGGGTGAGCAGGGTTTTCATCTGCTTCGGCGTAAGGTTCTGCGCTTCGTCGATGATGACGTAGCGGCTCAGGAACGTTCTGCCGCGCATGAAATTCATCGAGCGGATCTTCACTCGTGACGCGAGCAGATCGTTCGTTGCCGCACGACCCCAGGAGCCACCTTCCTTCGGTTCGGTCAGGACTTCCAGATTGTCGGTGAGCGCGCCCATCCACGGCGTCATCTTCTCTTCTTCGGTACCGGGCAGGAAGCCGATGTCTTCGCCGACCGACACGGTGGCGCGGGTCATGATGATTTCGCGGTAACGCTGCTGGTCAAGCACTTGGGTCAGACCCGCGCCGAGCGCCAGCAAGGTCTTGCCGGTGCCTGCGGTACCGAGCAGCGTGACGAAGTCGATTTCGGGATCCATCAGTGCGTTCAATGCGAAGTTCTGTTCGCGGTTGCGGGCATGGATGCCCCACACGGAATGACTGCCACCGGAATAGTCGTCCAGTACCTGCAGCGTGGCGATGCCATCGCGGATTTTCAGCACCCGAAGTTGCGTGTCGTCGTCACTGTCGCTGTTGAAGTACAGGAACTGGTGTGGATGCCATTGTTCATCCTTGCGCATCTTCACTTCATAGAACGAATGCCCGCGCTCCGACCACGAACGCAGATCCTTGGCATGCCGCGTCCAGAACTCCTGCGTCAGTTCGGCATGGCCGACGTACAGCAAGTTGAAATCGTCCAGTGCACGGTCGTTTTCGTAGTCTTCGGCGGGCACGCCGACAATCGAGGCCTTGATGCGCATGTTGATGTCTTTCGACACCAGCACCACTTCCTTGCCCGGATTCTGTTCGCGCAGCACCAGGCTTGACGCAAGAATCTCGTTGTCCGGCATCTGCTTCAGTTTCGTCTTGGCCGGTACATCGTTCGAGGTCTGGAACAGAAGTCGGCCGATCTTCGCTTCGTTGCGCAGGCGCAGCGCTTTCGGACGGATCAGCTTGAGTCCCTTGCCGATCTGCGTGGCGCCATTCACTTCGATCAGCTCGTTGACGAAACGACTGACCTGACGGGCGTTACGGGCAACTTCCGATGACCCTTTCTTGCCGTTGTCGAGTTCTTCCAGAACCGTCATCGGCAGGAATACATCGTGTTCCTCGAACCGGAACAGACTGGTCGGATCGTGCATCAACACGTTGGTGTCGAGTACATAGATGCGTTTGCGGTCGGCCATCATGTCAGACATCTCCCTTTGACTTGCACAACGGAACCACACACCAACCAGCGGCGTGGGCGGACTTGAAGCGGAGTCGGTACGTTGGTCGCTGGTGCGACCGGGTTTGGGATGGCTTGCGCTGAGTGCGCCTGCACTAAAACTTCACCGGATCCAGGATCGCGTCGAGGTTCATGCTGTCGCAGAACTCGAGGAACTCGTCGCGCAATCCGGCCAGATGGGTCTTGCCCGGAATGCCGATGGTCAGTTGCGCCTGGAACATTTCGGCGCCGGTCTGCATCGCGCGATATCGGCTGGAATTCAGGCTTTCGATTTGGATGGCGCGTGCTGCAAACAAATCCGCGATCTGGCCCAGGATGCCGGGCTTGTCGGCAGCGACCACTTCCACCAGATACGGGAGCAGATTGCTCTGGTTCGGCTTGGCCTGGGTCCTGTGGGTGTGGACACGAAGCGATTCTTCGCGTTCCAGGCGGGTGGCGGCGGATTCGAGTTTTGCCACGGCATCCCAAGAGCCCACGACCAGCACGTTCAGGACCACATCCTCACCAAGGCTCGCCAGTCTGGACTCGACGATATGGCAGCCGGCGTCGGCGATACGTTTGGTGACCACCACGAGAGGCGAACGGAGATGCGGGGCTATGGCGCTCAGCAGAAGGTAGTTTTCGTTCGAGTTCGGGCGCGCCACGAGTCGTCTGCTTCCATCCATAGCCACATTTGACATCGAGAATACTTGTGACCCCTGTGAGCCGCAAGTAACATGTTTGCCGGTTTCGTGATGGATAATGCATGCGCTGGTCTGGCAGTATTTGTGCGTTGATCACGCCCTTCGATGAAGGGCTCTCCCTTGACTTTCCGGCATTGGCCGGACTGGTCGAATGGCATGTGGCTTCGGGTACCTCGGCACTGGTGATCGCCGGTTCGACGGGCGAGGCTGCGCTGCTCGAAGACCATGAATACCAGCAACTGCTGGAGGCAGCCGTTCGCGCTTCGGCGGGCCGACTGCCAATCATTGCGGGGATCGGTTCGCCGAGTACCGCGAAGTCGATTCGATTTGCCAACGTTGCTGCGGGCGCGGGTGCCCAAGCGGTGCTGGCGGTCACGCCCTATTATGTTCGGCCCACCCAGGCCGGCCTGCTCGCGCATTTTCGCGCTGTGGCTGACGCGAGCGCGTTGCCGGTCATTCTCTACAATGTGCCCGGGCGAACGGGTTGTGATCTGTTGCCGGCCACGGTGGCGCAGCTCGCAGGTCATCCCAATATCGTCGGGATCAAGGAAGCGCGTGCAGAGCCGGAGCGGATGCAGGATCTGTTGACGCTGCAATCCGACCAGTTCGACGTGCTGAGTGGCGACGATGCAACCGGTTTGCGGGCCATGCTGGCCGGTGCCCGCGGGGTCATCTCGGTGGCCGCCAACGTGGTGCCGGAGCAGTTTGCGCGTCTTTGCGCGCGCGCACTCGCAGGCGAAGGGGATGCTGCAGCCCATATCGATGCCAGCCTGGTCAAATTGAACGACGCACTCGGGATTGAATCCAATCCGATTCCGGCGAAGTTTCTGGTCGCCAATCAGGGGCGCTGCCGGAACGTCCTGCGATTGCCGCTGCAACCGCTGTCGGCCGACTTGGCACCCGTAGTTCAGGACGCCTTCGCGCAGGCCGCAGGGACGCCCTGATCGTCCTTCTTAACAAATTGCTTGCTAACATCGCTACTTTGAACGCCGTGCGGTTTGTCGCATGGCCCGGACGGATACCCTTCTTCATGCTTCGAATCCTGCTCGCTGCAACCGTTTTGTGCTGTCTGACCTTGGCCACGGGGTGTTCCTGGTGGCGTAACGAGGAGCGTCATCAGCGATATCTGGACACCCAGACCGGGCGCACACTGGAAGTCCCGCCCGATATGGATTCGCCGGCACGCCGCGACGATCTGGAAGTTCCGCAGGGTGACCTGAACAAAACATCGATCAGCCCCATGCCGCCGGGCGCGATCGACGTGATCGCTGGCGGTACCGATGGCGGCGTCAAGATCGAGTTGGCTCCGCCGGATGCGTTCGACGAAATCAAGGCCGCACTCATTGCCGCCGAAGTGGGGCGGATCGACCGCGCCAATGCCGCAACTCTGTCGATTCGAGTCTCGGTCATCACGAAAAAAACCCGCAGCCGTTGGTTCCGCAAGGACAAGGTTGAAGAAATCGAAGTCATGCGCACGCTGTCGATTGCTGCCGAAGGTACTGGCAGTGTGGTCACGGTCAGTGACGAGTCGGGCAAAGTC
>JBEIPT010000087.1:0-11155 GCA_040376895.1 Lysobacteraceae bacterium
AACGAACTCAACAAGCTCAAGCAGATGTCGCCGATGGCCGCCGAAGCGACGGTCGTCCGAAACTACATCGACTGGATGGTCAATGCGCCGTGGAAGCGGCGCACGAAGGTGCGCAGTGACTTGCGCGAGGCCGAGCGTGTGCTCGAGGCGGACCATTTTGGTCTGGAAAAGGTCAAGGAACGCATCCTTGAATACCTCGCCGTGCAGCAGCGGGTGAAAAAGATCAAAGGACCCATCCTGTGCCTGGTCGGACCGCCCGGTGTCGGCAAGACCTCGCTTGGCCAATCGATTGCCAAGGCGACGAACCGCAAGTTCGTGCGCATGGCGCTCGGTGGTGTGCGTGACGAGGCCGAAATCCGTGGTCATCGCCGTACCTACATCGGCTCGATGCCAGGCCGCGTGATCCAGAACCTCGCCAAGGTCAAGGTCAAGAACCCGCTGATCATGCTCGACGAAATCGACAAGATGTCGATGGATTTCCGTGGCGACCCGTCGTCGGCCCTGCTCGAAGTGCTGGATCCAGAGCAGAACCACACGTTCAACGATCACTATCTGGAAGTCGAGTTCGACCTGTCGGAAGTGATGTTCATTGCCACCGCAAACTCCTTGAACATCCCGCCGGCATTGCTTGATCGCATGGAAGTGATCCGCATCCCCGGATATACCGAAGATGAAAAGCTGGCCATCGCCGAGCGCTACCTGATTCCGAAGGAATTGGAGGGCGCAGGCCTCAAGCGTGGTGAATTGCAGATCGATTCCGACGCCATCCGCGACATGATCCGTTACTACACGCGCGAATCCGGCGTGCGCAATCTCAATCGCGAAATCGCCAAGATCGCCCGCAAGGTCGTCAAGAAACTCACGCAGAAGCCGGTCCCGGCAGGGCAGGCAATCGAAATTGATGCCGAAACGCTGGGCAGTTATCTGGGGGTCCGCAAACACAGTTTCGGACGCGCCGAAACCGAGGCCGAGGTTGGCCTTGTGACCGGTCTTGCGTGGACGCAGGTCGGCGGCGACCTGCTGTCGATCGAGGCATCCGTCGTCCCCGGCAAGGGCAAGCTTACGCATACGGGTCAACTCGGTGACGTGATGCAGGAGTCGATCCAGGCGGCCTTTTCGGTCGTGCGGTCGCGCGCCGAACGCTTCGGCATCGATCCGGAATTCCATCAGAAGACCGACATCCACATCCACGTTCCGGAAGGCGCGACGCCAAAGGACGGCCCGAGTGCAGGCATTGCCATGTGCACGGCCATCGTATCGGCGCTGGCGAAAGTGCCGGTGCGTGCCGATGTCGCCATGACTGGCGAAATCACGCTTCGTGGCCGCGTGTTGCCGATTGGTGGCCTGAAAGAGAAGCTGTTGGCTGCGCAACGCGGCGGAATCACGACCGTTCTCATCCCCGAGGAGAACGAGAAGGATCTTGCCGATGTTCCTGCCACGATCACTGAATCCTTGAAAATCATACCTGTACGGTGGATTGACCAGGTCCTCGAGATCGCCCTGCAGGACTTTTCGATGCGTCCGTCAACGACAGTTGCGCCAGCCGCGAAAGTGGATGTTCCGAAACTGGAAAGTTCCGATGGTGGGAGTGCCGAAACCCCGCGTGCACATTGAGTTTGCGGGCGATCGCAAAAACAGCTGAAGTCGGTTGCGCGGGCAAAATTCCACTGGTATAAAGTCGCGCCTGTTGTGTCTTCGCCCTGCATTGAACACAACAAGACAAAGGGTTTTCGGCGCATGCGCCACGACTCGAAACAATTTCCGGAAATCAAAATTCCCTGAGGGAGTAGCACATGAACAAAGGTGAGTTGGTCAATCACATTGCCGACAACGCAGAACTCAGCAAGGCCGACGCCGGCCGCGCCCTGGATGCATTCATCAAGGTCGTCAAGAAAGCGCTGAAGTCGAACGACAGCGTTGCTATCGTTGGTTTCGGCACCTTCGCCGTGCGTAAGCGCGCGGCTCGTACCGGCCGCAATCCGCAGACCGGCGCGACGATCAAGATCAAGGCATCAAAAAATCCTGCGTTCAAGGCTGGCAAAGCCCTCAAGGATGCAGTAAACTAATCAACTCGGTCGCCAAAGGGTGCTTAGCTCAGCGGTAGAGCGTCGCCCTTACAAGGCGAGGGTCGGGGGTTCGATGCCCTCAGCACCCACCAAGTAATTATGGAGTGGTAGTTCAGTTGGTTAGAATACCGGCCTGTCACGCCGGGGGTCGCGGGTTCGAGCCCCGTCCACTCCGCCACCATTCACAAGGGCGCCGCAAGGCGCCCTTGTTTTTTCCACGACACCTAAGTTGTCCAAGTCGATCGGGATCGCCATGCTGCAAAACATTCGCGACAAGACCGGAAACAAGCTCGCATTCATCATCTTGATGCCGCTGATCTTCATCTTCGCCTTCTTCGGCATCAACAGTTATTTTGTAGCCAGCGTCGATGATTCCATCGCGACTGCCGGCGACATCAAAATCACCGAGGCCGAGTATCGAAAGCGTCTGCAGGAACAGTTGGGGCAGATGCAGTCGATGATGGGCGAGAGTTTCAACGCACGCATGTTCGATACGCCCGAGTTCAAGCGGAACGTGCTTGACCGGATGATCGATGAGCGGCTGCTCAGTGATGCAGGTGGTTCCGCCGGATTGGCCGTCTCCGAAGCGCGTTTGCGCGAAGAGATCAAGAAACAGGTACCGTCCGCCTACATCAATGAGAAGTTTTCGCCGGAGGCCTACACCGGCATTCTCAATCAGTTCGGCTATACGCCTCAGGAATTCGAAGCGCGCCTGCGTGACAACCTTGCCTCGGGCATGATTCCGACCCGGATCTACCAGACATCCGCCAGCACCGATGTTGAGGTCAAGCGTTATCTGGCGCTTCGCGATCAAACGCGCGACTTCCGCTACCTGCTTCTGAATCGCCCGACAGTGGCTGCCGATGCAATCAAGGAAGAACAGATCAAGTCCTACTTCGACAGTCATCGCGCCGACTTCAACAATGAAGAGACCGTGACCTTCGATTATGTCGAATTGAACATCGGCACCTTGCCGATGCCTCAGCCGCCGAGTGACGCCACGCTGCAGGAAACCTATCAGCGTGAACTGTCCCGGTTCGGAACGGTCGAAGGTCGCCTCGCCTCGCACATCCTCGTGCAACTGGCCGAGAACAGCAGCGCCGAGGACGTCAAGAAAGCACAGGACAAGGCCGCTGCACTGCTAGCGGAAATCCGCGGTGGCAAGCCGTTCGCAGACGTTGCACGTGCCAGTTCCGAAGATATCGGCTCGAAAGAAATGGGCGGTGACCTCGGATTCATCGACAAGCCTGCGCCGAACAGCGCCGGTGCGCTGTTCGAGCCTGCCTTCACCGATGCATTGTTTGCACTCGAGTCGGGCGCCGTTTCCGAACCGGTCAAGACCTCGCAGGGTTTTCACCTGATCGAGCTGCGCGAAATCCGTCCTGCCGCCGTGCAGACGTTTGAGGAAGTCCGTGCGCAACTGGCACAGGAAGCCGTCGAACTCGCTCGCGAGGAACGCTTTGCCGAACTGGAATCAGCCATGATCGAGGCATCGTCGGTTGCGGTCGGTTCACTTGATGAAGTCGCGAAAGCCGTTGAAGGCCAAGTGCAGCAAGTTCCGGCATTCAGCAAGGGCATGGGCTTCGGTATGGCGGGCAATGCCGCCGTACAGGACTTCGTGTTCTCGGATGAAGGCAAGCTCGAAGGCACCGTCAGCGATCTGATCGAGATCAGTCCGAACCACCATGTGGTCGTTCGCGTGACCGAACACAAACCTCGTGCACCGAAGTCGCTCGACGAAGCCCGTGCCGAAATCCAGGCGAAGCTCAGTCAGGAACAAGGCGACAAGTTGGCGAAGGAAGACGCCGATGCCGTGCTCAAACGCCTGCTTGGCGGCGAATCACTGGATGCGATCTCGGCCACGACGGGTGCGATCGTTACCGCAGCCGACGCCGTGGGCCGTCAGTCGGTCAGCCACGACGCTTCGCTGGTCAAGGAAGTGTTCAAGATGGCGAAGCCGGCTGCCGCCGACAAGCCCATACGCGGATTGGTCAAACTCGCCGACGGTCGATATGGCCTCGTCGAACTGAGCGCCGTGAAGGAAGGTAATGTCGAAGGATTGGATCAAGCCACCCTGGACGCTGCCCGCGAGCAGTTGAAGGGCGGGCTGGCCAACGCCGACATGGAAGCGTTCCGCGCGCAACTGCGCAGCGGTGTCGAGATTGTCATCGACGAAACGAAGCTCTGATGTGACACCCGACCGTGCGGCAACTTGCCCGCACGGCCGAAACATGGAGCCCGCAAAAAACCCCGGCTAGTCCGGGGTTTCTTGTATCTGCGTCTTGTCGTTCTCCGATCCGGGTCAGTCAGGCAAAAACGCCGTACCGAGCCTGACTGTTGCGATGTAAAACGCGAGAGCTGTGCCCAGGTTGGTCAGGAAGAACGTCACGAACACACGCGATACCCGATTGCGCCACCAGCCGCTGAGTTCGCGCACATCGTCTCGAAGCGCATGGAAATCGCCGATGATGGGTTTGCGGAGCCACAACTCGGTCGCACCCGAAAACATGCCTGATGCCAAGGCCGGATGGAATGGTGTGAGCGGCGACACGATGAACGCCGTCACGATGCTGATCGGGTGTGCCAGCGCCAACGATGCACCGAGGGCGCCGCCGGTGCCGAGAATCAGCGCCCACTGCACCAGCAGATCCATGCCCAGACTCGTGCTGTGCATGAACGCGAGAACGAAGCCCACGAGCACCAGCAGCGTGATGCCCATGCCGATCCATTTGCCGATCTGACCGGGCTTCGGTTCTGCACTGACGGGTGCCAACAGTTCGGCAGGAGTTTGTGTGGCGGACTGAAGTTGCGTGGCCGATCCGTCCAGGTGTCCGGCGCCAATCACGACCAGTACCTTGTGTGGTTGGCCGGCACGTCCGGCCTCATCACGAAGCCGCGCAGCCATGTACTGGTCACGCTCCTCGATCATTGCCCGATACAGTGGCGCCGACTGTTTGGCGAACTCCGCGAACGTGGATTGCAACATGTCGCCTTGCTTGAGCTTTTCGACATCCTCTTCGGCAATTTCGTCCGTCGAAACAAGGCTTGCCACCAGCCCCGCGCTCATTTCCGCTTTTGCCCAAAAGCCCAAAGCGGCACGTGCGCGACGCAGGGTCAATCCGACATCGCGGTCGACCAGCCAGACCGGTAAGCCGCGCGTCTGTGCCTCGGACAAAGCCCGACGCATCTCGGCGCCGGGCTCGATACCGTACTGATCGGCCAGTCGACGCTGGAACGCACCCAGTGCCAAGCCCGCGGCGATCAAACCGGCCTTGCCTTCTTTCAGGACCTGAAACAGGTCCAGGTTGGCAATGGCATCCGGGTTGCGCAGTGCTTCAGCGCGGTGCGGGCAAAGCTCGACGGCGACAGCATCGAACGATTCGCTCGCCAGGATCGCGCTGACAGCCTCGGCGCTGCGGCGGGAGACGTGTGCAGTGCCCAGCAGCACAAATTCGGTGCCATCGCGGGTGATGCGACGGATCGGTTGCTCGGCAAGCAATTGTTCTGGGCTGATGGGTGCATCAGCCGCGGGATTCACGGATTCGGACAAGACAACCTCGGTTCGCTCAATCGCGATAGCGTTTCAGCAAATCACCATAGGCGTCAATGCGCCGATCGCGCAGGAACGGCCAGATCCGGCGAACCTGTTCACTCCGGCCGAGGTCGACCTCGGTAATCAGAAGTTCCGCCGTGTCGGTTGCAGCCTCGGCAAGCAGCTCCCCTTGCGGGCCCGCGACAAAACTGGTCCCCCAGAACCGGATGCCGCTGCCGCCGGTGGGGCTGGGTTCGAAGCCGATCCGATTGCATGACAGCACCGGCAGGCCGTTGGCGACTGCGTGGCCGCGTTGCGAGAGAACCCACGCCTGGCGCTGCCGTTCGCGCTCTGCGTCGACATCGTCAGGATCCCAGCCGATGGCGGTCGGATACAGCAGCAGATCGGCGCCTGCGAGCGCCATCAAGCGCGCCGCTTCCGGATACCACTGGTCCCAGCACACCAGAACGCCGAGTTTGCCGATCGAAGTTTCGATCGGCATGAATCCAAGGTCACCCGGCGTGAAGTAGAACTTCTCCAGAAAACCCGGATCGTCGGGAATGTGCATCTTGCGGTACTTGCCGGCGATCGAACCATCACGTTCGAACACCACGGCGGTGTTGTGATACAGCCCGGCCGCGCGTCGCTCGAACAACGATGACACCAGCACCACACCCTCGGCTTTTGCCAGCGCCGACAAACGCGCAGTGCTCGGTCCCGGAATCGGTTCCGCCCGGTCGAACTCATGAACGGCTTCGTGCTGGCAGAAATACGGACCGTTGTGCAGTTCCTGCAGCAATACCAACTGGGCGCCGCGCGCGCGTGCTTCGCGGACACGCTGCTCGATGCGCAGCAGGTTGGCTTCGGCCTCGCCCTGATTGGCTTCCTGGACGAGTGCAACAGTGAGCTTACGCGACATTCAAGACTCCCTTCGGCAACTGCATCGTCACACAATGCAGGCTGCCGTTCTGTTCGATGAGCGGGCGAGCCGGAACCGGCACGACCTCGCGATCCGGATAAGCCAGACGCAGTTGTTCCAGCGCTTTTGCGTCGGCGCGGTCGCCATACACCGGCAGCAACACACCGCCGTTGACGACCAGATAGTTGGCATAGGAAGCCGCCAGGCGCCGGCCCTCTGCGTTGTGGATCGGTTGGGCCCATGGCAGCGGCATCAGGCGATACGGGCTGCCGTCGCGTGTCCGCAAGTTCGCCAATTCGCGGGCCATGTCCGCCAAGGATTCGAAATGCGGATCGTTGGGGTCGTCGCAGGCTTGATGCACGATCGTACGGGGATCGCTGATGCGCGCCAACGTATCGATGTGAGCATCGGTATCGTCGCCTTGCAGGGCGCCGTGCTCGAGGATCAACACACGGTCGACATGCAACGCCTCGCGCAGGCGCTCCGCCAGCTGATCGCGGGACAAACCGGGGTGGCGCTGGTGCAGGCAGGCAAAAGTGGTCAGCAGCGTGCCTTCACCATCGGTCTCGATGGCACCGCCTTCCAGGGCAAAATCGATCCGCTCGTGTCGTGCCTCGCCGAACAGGCCTTGGGCACACAGTGCGCTGATCAACAGGTCGTCCTTGCTGGCGCCGAACTTGCCGCCCCAACCGGTGAACCGGAAATCGAGCAGTCGGAAGCTGTCGCCGTCATGCAGCGTCACCGGACCGGAATCTCTCAACCAGGTGTCGTCGTAATCGGCGGTCAAGAAACGCACCCGCGACAAATCGACCCCGGCACCCAGCAGGCGCCGGGTGGCATGGGTGTGGAGCGCAGCGTCGGCCACCACAACCAGGCACGACTCGAAACGGGTGATCGCCGACACCAGCGCCACATAGGTCGACTCGACATCGGCCAGATTGTCGACCCAATCGGTGCCGGCGTGCGGCCAGGCAATCAGAACTGCGTCCTGGGCTTCCCACTCCGCGGGGAATCGCGTCACCGGAACGCTCGTCATTGTGCCGGCTTGGGGCCCTGCTCGCGCTGGGAGGCCTTGTTCAGGACGGTCGTGATGACGTGCGAGTGCTCGAAGTAGACGCTGAAATTGGCGTACGTCCAGCGGGTGATGGGCGGTTCTCCGACCGGTTCCCCCTTGCTGGTCGGCGCACCGAACTCACGTTCGACCTGAGCCATCTGCATGCCCTTGACGGGGCGTGCAACCTCGGCAGCGCGTTCCTGGCGCTCGATCAACAGGGTGTCGGCATGTGCAGAACCGGCAGCCAAAAGGATGGTCAGGACCGGGACAAATCGCGAAAAACGTGGCATGGTAAACCTCCAAAGCGGCCTGCCAAAAGGAAACAGGCGCCGCTTTGTAGCAAAACTGGCCCGAGTCCGCCATGACGTGTCAACCAATTCCGGACAACCACGTTAACGGCAAGACAGCGCTTCGCAGCAGGAGACGATCATGGCGATGGCAATTGGCGACCTGAATCACGGTCTGGACAAACAATTGGACAGCAGCTTGCCGCTGCCCCAAGAGCTCCTTCATCTGGTGAATCGAACGACGTTCGGGCCGACTCAGGCTGAGCTGGCGCGTGCATCGGCGATCGGTTTTGAGGGGTGGGTCACGGAACAGATCAACTACCAGAGTCTCGACGACTCGGCCGTTGAGGATGCGATCCGCGGCGCTTTGCCGACCGTGGCCTGGACCAACCAGGAACTCATTGCCGACTCGCGCATCGAGGGGCGTCAGTTTGCCGCGCTCGCCGAACTGCGCGCCGCCAACTACCTCCGTCAGATCTTCAGCCCGCGCCAGTTGTTCGAAGTGATGGTTGATTTCTGGACGAACCACTTCAACATCGAACAGGTAGATGGGCCGCTCCGGCAGTTCAAGACTGTCGATGATCGAGAGGTCATCCGGCGGCACGCGCTCGGACGATTCGTCGACTTGCTCAAGGCCAGCGCGCGCAGCCCGGCCATGCTGTATTACCTCGACAATTATGCCAACGTCACCACCGGTCCGAACGAGAACTATGCGCGCGAACTGATGGAGCTCCACACACTGGGCGTCGATGGGGGTTACACCGAAGATGACGTCAAGGCAGTGGCCCGACTGCTGACCGGCTGGACCTTCAGTTTCGGCAACGTCACCGACATCACTTTCCAGTTCCGATCCCTGAATCACGACTTCGGCGCGAAGCGGGCGTTGGGGCAGGACTATCCAGCGGGTATCGGTGAGGCCGAGGGTGATCTTCTGCTTGAGCGGCTCGCGGCGCACCCAAGTACCGCGACGTTCATTTCGCGCAAACTGGCTCGTCGTTTCGTTTCCGACAATCCGCCGCAGGCCTTGGTCGACCGGTTGGCGCAAACGTTCCTGGCGACCCAGGGCGACATCAAATCGGTCCTGCGCGACCTTCTGCTGTCAGCCGAATTCCGGGCCGCGGCAGACAACAAGCTGAAACGGCCGAACGAATACATCGGCGGCGTTGTGCGTGTGCTCGGAGCGCGTCTGGGCAACCAGTTCTATCGTGTGATCACCGAACAGCTGACCGAGCTGAACCACGTCCCCTACAACTGGCCGGCACCAAACGGTTACCCGGATGTGCAGGGTTACTGGACGAATACGAGTTCGGTGCTCTCCCGCTGGAACTTTGCGTTCGAGGTGATCGAGGGAAGACTGGCTGGTGCCATCCAGGTTGATGTCAACGCGCTGGTGGCGCCGACGGTGACGACCCCGGTGCAGATCGTCGACGCGCTCACGAGTCGACTGCTGCGCCGGACTCTGGCCACGAATGATCGCGACACCATGATCGGCATCGCCGCTGCCGGCATGCCGATCGACCGTCCGCTGCGTGCCAGCGCGCGCCTTGCTCGAATTCGCGACGTCGCCGGGCTGATGCTCGCTTCGCCGTATTTCCAATATCGTTGAGCCGGAGGCCGACCATGAGTTTCTCCCGACGCGATTTCCTGAAGACTTCTGCAGCTGCGCTGGCCGTGATGGGTATGCCGCGCCTGGTGTTCGGCGCCAACAAGGCTGGCCGCCGCGATGTGCTCGTGGTGGTGTTCCAGCGTGGTGGCATGGACGGCCTCAATGCCGTGGTGCCCTATGCCGACGCCGACTACTACCGACTCCGGCCCACACTCGGCCTGCCGCGCCCTGGTCAGGGCAGTACGGCGGTTATCGATCTCGACGGCTTCTTCGGGTTACATCCGGCCATGGCGCCGTTGTTGCCGGTGTTCCAGGCCGGCAAGTTGGCGATCGTGCATGCCACCGGTTTCAAGCATGAAAGCCGAAGCCACTTCGACTGCCAGGACCGAATCGAACGAGCGACCCTGTCGACGCGATCCATCACCACTGGTTGGCTGAACCGTCACCTTGGCGTGATCGGCGGAGACGCCAGCTTCCAGGCGGTCGCAGTCGGCAACGCACTGCCGGGTGCCCTGCGGGGCGCAGCACCGGTGATCGGTCTACGCACGGTATCGGACTTCGGCTTGCGCTCGACATCCAAACAACATGCTGCGCTGGAGAGTGCCCTCGCCAGCATGTTCGATACGAACGATCTGCTTGCTGCAACCGGTGCCCAGGCGCTGGGTTCGGTCGAAGAATTGGCGATCGAGAATCCGGGGCAGTATCCGGTCGAAAACGGCGCAACCTATCCGAACACCACGTTCGGCGATCAGCTTCGTGAAATCGCCCAACTGATCAAGGCCGACCTTGGTCTGGAAGTCGCCACGGCCGATATTGGCGGCTGGGATCATCACAACAACGAAGCGCCGCAGATGGTCAATCTGCTCGGTGAAATGGCCAGTGCGATGGCGGCGTTCCAGCAGGATCTCGGTGCACGGATGGACAGCGTCACCGTGCTGACCATGACCGAGTTCGGCCGGCGTGCCTATCAGAATGCCTCAAACGGCACGGACCATGGCAGTGGGTTCTGCACGTTCGCGATGGGTGGTGGCGTCAATGGCGGGGTCGTCTATCGCGACTGGCCGGGGCTCAGCGATGCGCGTTTGTACGAAGGTGATCTCGACATCACCGTCGACTACCGGACCGTACTCGCCGAGGCGTTGTCGAAACGTCATGCGAACAGCGATCTGGCAAGCGTGTTCCCCGAGTTCCAGATTGGCTCACCGATCGGCGTGTTCAAGCAGCGGGCCGTGTAAGGAGCGGTTGGGGGCTTCGCTGCCGCGAAGTACCAAGAACAAGATTCCCTCCGAACCTCCCCGAGCATCTGGGAGGATCGCTCCGAAACGGCTATGGGGTTCCCTGGCTTGGGGTTCCCTGGCTTGGGGTTCCCTGTTGGAGCGGCTTCAGCCGCAAATGCGATGTTGCCTAAGCCGTACAAGCCCTCCCCGATGTCGAAGCGGGAGAAGAATTCCTTCGATTGGATCAACGCGTTCTTCCTTCTCGTTCTTGCCTCAGGCTCCATCGCAAGGCTGAGATGGCCGCGCCCTTCGGGCTCGCCATGACGGCGTGTTTTCAGGGTCGCAGCGATAGCCCTCCCCGATGTCGAAGCGGGAGAAGAATTCCTTCGATTGGATCAACGCGTTCTTCCTTCTCGTTCTTGCCTCAGGGCCCATCGCGAGGCTGAGATGGCCGCGCCGACGGCGTGTTTTCAG
>JBEIPT010000221.1:0-6479 GCA_040376895.1 Lysobacteraceae bacterium
CATAGCCCTCCCCGATGTTCGGGGAGGGTTGGGAGGGGTTTAGGCAGGCACTTCGCCCTTGCGCTTCGCAAAGCGAAACGCAAGGAGGGGCTAGGCAAGCACTTCGCCCTTGCGCTTCGCGCAGCGAAGCGCAAGGCGCCGCTCATCTCTAGCGGTTCTGCACACCATGCGGCACATGCCCGGTGGTGACGTGCTGCGCAGCCGAGAGGCAATTGCGCTGCTGGTCGTCAAAGAAGATGTCGGCACCGAACGCTTGCAGGAACGGCCCTTTGTCGCGACCACCCAGGAAGAATGCCTCATCGAGTCGAATGCCCCACTGCCGCAAGGTCAGGATGACGCGTTTGTGCGCCGGCGCGGAGCGTGCGGTCACGAGTGCGGTGCGGATTGGCGAATCTTCGATCGGAAAAGCCGCCTGCAAGCGATGCAACTTGTCGAGCAGGCTGCGGAACGGGCCACCACTCAACGGCGTGTGCGCGCGTTCGGTCTCGCTGCGGTGGAACGCTTCGAGACCTTCGTGTTTGCTGACCTGCTCGGCTTCGTCACTGAAGATCACGGCATCGCCGTCAAATGCAATGCGCAACTGATCATGTTTGCTTGCCGCCGGTGGCTGGCCCGGCAGGATGGTCGCCGCCGCAATGCCGGCTTGCAGCGCATTGCCAACATCTTCAGCATTCGACGACAGAAACAGGTCGGCGCCGAATGACTGCACGTAAGGCCAGGTCGGGGACCCGTTCGTGAACGCGGCGCGGACAATCTCCAGGCCATGATGGGCGATGGAATTGAAGATCCGGATGCCGGTGTCGGAGCTGTTGCGCGACAACAGGATCACCTCGACCCGCGGGGCGTCCGTCGACAAGGCATTGAGGTTGAGCAGCTTGCGAACCAGTGGAAACGCCATGCCCGGTTGCAGCAAGTCGTCTTCGCGTGCCAATTGGTAACGCTGGTAGGCGTTCAGGCCTTCGCGCTCGAACAGCTCGTGGCTTTCCTGCAGATCGAACAGAGTCCGCGAAGAAATCGCCACGACCAGGCGATCTGCTTGTGGACTGGCTTCCAGCGTCATTCGAACGAATTCCCGTACAAAGTATCGACTGGCAGAGCCTGCAGATACTGTAGCGCCTGAAGTGCATCGATCCGGCCAAAACCGCCCACGTTGTTGGGCACCGTACCTGCGGGAATTCCGCCGCAAGTCTGCGTGATGCCGGCAATCGGATCGGCGGTGCCGACAATGGCTTCCTTCAGCAAAGTCGGATTTCCGCGCGCTGCCGGATAGGCGGAGATCAGCAATGCGGCGACACCGGCAACATGCGGGCCAGCCATGCTGGTGCCACTCAAGGTGCTGTAATTGTTGGTCGGCGTTGATGAGCAGATCGACGAACCCGGCGCAGAAATCTCCGGTTTCATGCGATTGCTGGCGTCAACCGTCACCGGCCCGCGACTGGACGACGATGCCATGGAATCGCCAGAGTTGGAATTGCCGACCGTGAGGACCCGCGAAAAAATGGCCAATGGTGTGGTCACCGTACTGCAACCCGAGCCATCGTTGCCAGCCGACCCGACCACCAGCACGCCAGCCGCATCCAGGGTGTTGATCACCGACTCCATCTGCGCGAAGTTCGCGGTATTGCATCCCTCACTCGTCGGGCAGCCCCAGGAGTTGTTGATGACATCCGGCGCCAGCCCGGCATCACCGGCTGTTCCGTCCAGGCGGGTCGGCTCGAGGAAAAACTGGAAGCAACTATTGTAGGTCGACAGATTCCCGTCGCCGGCATTCATGTTGCGACAGGCGATCCACTTGGCCTGTGGCGCCACGCCGATGATGCTGCCGCTGCCCGCATCACCGACCATTGTGCCCATGGTGTGTGTGCCGTGTCCGTTGTCGTCACAAGGCGCCGGTGACGCAGCCGCGCAGGTGGCGTTGCCTCCGGTCCGGATGCCGTCCCACCAGTGGTAATTGTGATCAGCCGACACACCATTCCAACCGCGATATTTGTCGCGCAATGCGGGATGGGTCCACTGATAACCGGTATCGGCGCCAGCTACGGTAACTCCTTGGCCGGAAAACCCCAGAGCCCAGACCTGCGGTGCCTGAACTCGCGTGACGCCCCATGTCGGCGTACCGGCAACATCGCAGGATCCGGCGATCGCCTTGGCAGATTCTTCCGGCGCCGGCAGCATCGACAATTTGCGATCCAGATGCACATGACGAACCTTGGCGTCGCGCGCGATCGCCGGCAATCGATCCACCGGCAAGTCCACCGCGATGCTATTGCTGATCCAGAACGTCTCGTGCGTCAGACCCAGCCGCGTGATGGTGCGAAGGACACCTTGCTGAGCCGCCTGAGCACGGGCCTTGAGGGCAGCGACATAAGCACGGCGGGCATCGACCGACACTGGCATTTTGGGTGCTGGAACGGCGGCGCCTTCGAATTCGATCAAGACGGCGGCGTGGCCCGACTTGCCTTGTTTACCCAGCAATTCCGGGTCGACCCGATTGTGCCAATCGGCCGCATTCCGATCGGTCGCGCAGACCAATCCAGGCAGCGTGGCAACAACGAGCGCGGGGCCGAGCAACCGGCCGACATGGTTTCTAACAGGCGAATTGTTCATTGAGGATCCGGTCTTCGAGTTTGTGTTCCGGATCGAACAAGAGGTTCGCAGTGAACGTCGTCGATTCGCGGATGGTGACTTCAACCACGTCGCGCACTTCATTGGCATCGGCCGTGGCACTGACGGGGCGCTTGTAATGATCAAGCACTTCCAGGCGCACTTCGATGTCAGCTGGCAGGATCGCGCCGCGCCAACGGCGGGGTCGGAATGGCGAAATCGGTGTCATGGCCAGCACGCGTGAGTCGAGCGGCAGGATCGGACCGTTCGCCGACAGGTTGTATGCCGTGCTGCCGGCCGGCGTGGCAACGAGTACGCCGTCACAGACCAATTCGGACAGCTTTTCGCTGTTGGTCAGGAAGACACGGATATGGGCGGCCTGTTTGGTTTGCCGAAGCAGCGACACTTCGTTGTAGGCCAGCGCATGGACGGTCGAGCCGGATTCCGAAACGGCGGTCATCTCCAGCGGACGCAGCAGCGTCGGTTTTGCCGCTTCGATCCGTTCAACCAGCCCTTCCGGCCGATGCAGGTTCATCAGAAACCCTAGCGTGCCGAGCTTCATGCCATAAAACGGCTTCGCGAGATCGCGGTACCGGTGCAGGGATTGCAGCATGAACCCGTCACCGCCGAGCGTGACGATCAGGTCGGCATCCGCCGGTTTATGCTCACCGTGTTCGGCGCGCAGGGTGGCCAGAGCACGCTGGGCCTCTTCGGTCTTGCTGGCGACAAACGCGAGTTTCATCCGGAATACCGATTGGCCTGGGGCATGACAAGCATGCCGGAAAGCGGCGGGGGTGTCAGCATCACACCATTGTTTTCAGCGCGCGGATCGTTTGGGAACGGCAATTGCTTGTTGTCACAAAACTCGGACTTTTACATGGCCCAGGATTTGATCGAACTTGCGCAGGCAGTTCTGCACAAGGCATACGCCCCCTACTCTGGCTTTCATGTCGGTGCCGCCATCCGTTCGGCGAGCGGCCAGACCTATGCCGGCTGCAACGTCGAAAACGCCAGTTATGGCCTCGCGATCTGCGCCGAACGAAGTGCTCTGGCGGCCGCGGTGTCGGCCGAGGGCGCAACGCTGAGAATCATCGAGGTGGCGGTGCGCGCCGAACTGCCGGGAGTCGGCGCGAATGGCGCCTCACCCTGTGGTGCCTGCCGCCAGGCGCTGATCGAACTCGGGCCAGACGCATTGGTTCACTACCTGGATCTGGAACTGCGCCCAGTAAGCCGGCCGATCACCGAATTGCTGGTGGACTCGTTCCGGCTCTGAGCTGGCTGCGGGCGACCGGAGGCGGACTGGCTTAACTTCCCCGCCGACCCTTCGCGCCAGACTTTCCCTTGCTCATCCGGCCTCTTCGGCCACCTTCTCCCGTAAAACGGGAGAACGTGAGCAACAGCCAGCGCTCTTATAGAACCTCTTTGAGGTCCTTCTCGATTTTCTCGGGCGTGTCGGTCGGCGCATAACGCCGGATCACCTTGCCAGAACGGTCGACCAGGAACTTCGTGAAGTTCCACTTGATCATTTCCGTCCCCAGCACACCGCGCGCTTCCTTCTTCAGCAGTTGGAACAGGGGATGCGCCTTGTCGCCGTTCACGTCGACCTTGGCGAACATCGGAAAACTGACGTCGTAGTTCAGAGAGCAGAAGTTCTTGATCTCGTCGGCGTTACCCGGCTCCTGATGGCCGAATTGATCACATGGAAAACCGAGGACCACGAACCCGTCCTTTTCATGCCGGCGGTACATCGCTTCCAGCCCGGTGTACTGCGGCGTGAATCCGCACTTGGACGCCACGTTCACGACCAGCATGGCCTTGCCCTTGTACTCGGACAGGTCGTGTTGCTGCCCATCGATGTCTTCAGCCTTGATCTCGTACACCTTGCTCATGACGCACTCCTGAAACCAGTCCCAAGTGTGCCGCCGCAAGAGTGAAGAAACCAGTTTGATGCTTTGGCTGTCGTTCCCTGACCAATCGACATCCGCGCGAGCTGGTCCACCTTGACAGCCCCTTGAAATCGGCGTATTTCTGTCAGCACCGAAATTACGGAAACATCCATGAAACTCTCGCCAATGCAGGAACGGTTCGTGCTCCACTGGGGCGAAATGGGCAGCCGATGGGGCGTCAACCGCACTGTGGCCCAGATCCATGCCCTGCTGTTCCTGAGCGACCGACCCCTGACGGCCGACGAAATCTGCGAGACCTTGAACCTGGCCCGATCCAACGTCAGCACCAGCGTCAAGGAGTTGTCGTCCTGGGGCCTCGTCAAAATGGTCCATGTTCTGGGTGACCGCCGGGATCACTTCGAGACCCCGAAAGACATCTGGGAGATTTTCCGGATCATCACGCAGGAACGCCGCAAGCGCGAAATAGACCCGACGCTGAGCATGTTGCGCAGCGCCGTGCTCGACAACCCGATCGGCCCGGCCGACCAGCGCAGCCAGCAACGCATGCGCGAAGTGCTGGAATTCCTGGAAACCGGCAACGCATGGCTGGACGAAATGCACAAGTTGCCGCCCGCGACCGTACTCAAGATGCTCAAGATGGGCGCAAAGATCCAAGGACTCCTGAAGCCCGGCGGCAAGTCGGCCAACGAAGGGATGAAGGAGGTTTCGGAAACAACCGAACAATCAGACCAAGCAAAAGCACTGGCTCAAATCGACATGTTTGGACGTTGAACCGAATGATCGGTTATTTCGAAAATTACCGAAACTGATAGAACACACCTTAACCACTTTCCCGATCGAATCAAGATTCCAATAAATTTCAGAACACTGCATAACTTATCTCCAACTCGGTTGAGTTTGAAATCGGTTCTGTCAGTAAGCCTCGGGAGTTCAAATGTTCTCGAATCTTCATTTCCGATCCGTCGTTTCATCCGACTATTTCTGGATTTTCCGTAACTTCGGTTATGTTGGCGACCGAATAATCCGGATTTTGGATCGCTCTGTATCCCCACAGACCAAGTCACCCTCCGAATCGACAATCGCTGCGGCGGTTCCGGCCGACACCCCTGCAATACTCACCCTGCGCCGTCGTCCAGCACTCCTGGAACGCCTGCTTGGCGACAACTTTGCCGATCTTCACCCCCAAATCGCAGCAAGATTCGCGCACAGCCCGCGCGAGGAAGCGCTGCACTTCAGCGGCTCCATGGACGTCGTCAGACGCTCAGTGGCCGGGTGGCTTCTGGCCCAGCTGACGCGGTTTTCCGGCCTGCTGCCGACCGGCCACGGCGAGAAAGTACCGTTCGAGTTCAATATTCGCCCGAGCGGGCTGAGCTGGATGAAACATCGTTGTTACCACTTTGCCGACGGCAATTTCGACTTCCGGTCGACGATGCAGCCGGATGCACAGGGGCGACTCGTCGAGCGTTTTCGAGGCGGACTCGGCATGTTTCTGGCACTCCGTGCCGAGGGCGATACTCTGCACTTCTCCGACCGCGGCTATTTCCTGCATTGGCGCCAGTTCATGCTGCAGCTGCCGGCCTGGTGCCACCCCGGTCGCTTCGAACTGGTCCACCGGAATCTCGATGCCCGACGGTTCAGCGTCCGGCTGACGCTCCGCCATGTCTTGTTCGGGACCATGATCGAACAGTCCGGCGTCTTTCAGTCCAGTCGCCACAAGCAAACGGATCTGGCCGGAACGACTGAACGGTGGGAGCGGACCGGAGGCTGAAGCGTTGCAAAGATTTTGGGAAACCGGTCGCGCCATTTGGCACGCTCACACCATGGACCTGACGACCATCGACTGGAGCCGGATCGAACAGTTGCGGGCACTGCAGAAACCGGGCAGACCGGATGTCGTGCGGCAACTGGTGACGACCTACCTGGCCAATTCCCGCGGTCTGATCGCGAGCCTCGATCAGGCATTGGCCG
>JBEIPT010000231.1:0-6227 GCA_040376895.1 Lysobacteraceae bacterium
CATTGCCGATGTGCACATAGTTGTAGACGGTCGGGCCGCAGCAGTACATGGTGACCTCACCCTCACGGGCAGGTGCAAAGGGTTCCAACTGGCGGGTCATCGAATTGAACAGGCGAAGCGACATGGTGCAGGACTTCCTCAGCGGCCGGTCGGGCCGTCGTGTGTGAATTGGGCGTTGAAGGCAACCGTGATGCGTTCACCGTCGCCACCAAAGGGCAGGACTTCGTGTAACACCCAACTCGGGAACAGGACAAGCTCTCCGGGGCTCAACCGATAGTCCTGGTTGCCATAAGAGAACGGTTTGCGCAGCCGCATCAGCGAATGATCGACGTACATGTTGTTCGTCGAGTTGGGGTTGATGAAACTCAGCACACCACACTGATCGGCGCGCTCGCTCTCCGCGACACAATAGACACCCGACCACGAGGCCATGGGGTGATTGTGCACACCGAAAAAGCCGCCCTGGCGCGTGATGTGGAACCATGCGCTCGCCCGAACCTTGAGCTGCCGCATGAATTCGGGACTGTGTCCGTTCAACTCGGCCACGGCGCGGAACAGATTCTGCCAGCAGAAATCTCGCAACTCGGAGATCTCCGGGTCCGGCCACGAGAACAGGTCAAAGCGCGATTCGTAGAGACTGTCCGGGCGACGTACAAACGGCGTCGGATTCGCGAAACGGTCACCGCCCTGCTCGTAATTCAGGAACAGCGCGCGAAGCCGGTTGTTCAGCGCCGCCGGATCGGGATGGCGCACATGCACGAAGGGCACGGCAAACTGGGGAACGATCTCGAACATGGGGCCGCTCCTTACTTGTCGACGAATGCGCGCTCGAACACATATTGCCCGGCCACGCCGATCTTGGGTGACGCGACAAAACCACGTTCATCGAGCAAGGTACGAAAATCGGCAAGCATTTTCGGGCTCCCGCAGATCATGGCGCGATCATGTCGGGCATCCAGCGCGTCCAACCCCAGGCCCGACGCCATTTGGCCGTTGCCAAGCAGATCGGTGATGCGGCCCTGGTTCGGGAACGGTTGCCTCGACACAGCCGGGAAATAACGCAGTTTCCGGCGGATGGTTTCGCCGAGGAACTCATGTTGCGGCAATTCCCGCTCGATGTAGTCGCGATAGGCCAGATCGCCGGTCTCCCGGACCCCATGGGCAACGATCACGTTGTCGAAGCGCTCATACGTCTCCGGATCCTTGATGATGGCCAGAAACGGCGCCAGACCGGTTCCGGTGGCCAGCAGATACAGGTTCCGGCCGGGCTCAAGGTCGGTGATCAGCAGCGTACCCGTGGGTTTGCGGCTGACCAGAAGATCTTCGCCGGGCTGGATATGCTGAAGCCGCGATGTCAGGGGGCCGTCCGGAACCTTGATGGAGAAGAATTCCATGTGTTCTTCCCAGTTCGCACTGGCAATGGAATAGGCGCGCAAAAGCGGCTTGCCGTCGACCAGAAGCCCGATCATCACGAACTGACCGTTGTCGAACCGCAACCCGGCATCACGTGTCGTGGTGAAACTGAAGTAATTCTGCGTCCAGTGACGCACATCGAGCACACGCTCGGTTTCAAAGGCAGCCATGGCAGGGTTACGTTGCGGCGAAGCGGGGTATGTTATCGCGCCGCAGCAAGTCATTGATGACTGAAATCAAATTGCCCCCAGCCCCGCTCGGACCGCGACAAGCCGCCCATCCCTGCCGCGGAGCGGGCTGTCGAACCGCACAGCCTGCTCTGACACGGGGCTCAGAGAGTCACGCGCTGAGATCAGACGCTGGGTGCAATGATCTTGAGCCGGGCTTTCAGGGTATCGGCCGTAAAACCGAGTGACACCGTGACCTGTTCCAGGAACTCGACCTCGCGTGGGCGAATCCGGCCGTCGGCCGCAGCCAAACGCAGCAATGCGTCGTAGAGTTTGCCGACTTCGGGGGTTCCAACCGGATAGGCAGCCAGGAACCGGGAGATCTCGAACTTCATGTCGAGCTGGTTCTGGCGACCTCGGTCAAATGCTTCCTTGGCGACGCGCCGACCGGCAATTCCCAGCGCCAACTCGTCCATCAACTGATTGACCAGTTCGGCCTCATGACTCGTCACGATGCTGTCGGCACGAGCCAGGGCGCCGAGCGCACCGAACAGCACTTCCAGCGTCAGTCGTTCGGCGTCATCGATTTTTCCGCTGGAGAATATCTCTCCGATCGCAGCGCCGATTTCCTTCAACAGACCGGGTTTCTTGTCGCCTGCCATGGTCTAACTCCACTGGAATTGTCGAAGCCCGATGCTCCGACATTCCGGGCGCAAAGAAAAGGGGCTTCGGCAAGTCTGATGTCATCGACACAAAACCAGTCGCATAACGCGTGCGATTGGGCGCCTTGGCGCCCCGGAAATGCACTCCGGGCAGATCAAGACCCTCCAGCATCAGCCGCGGCAGCCGAAGCGGCCGTGATCACTGCCGAACAAGTCACCAACCGCCGGTCAAAACCGTTCACGTTGATCCGAGTGGCCTCAAGGTCGGCGAATCGCGCTGAAAGCCAACTTGCGGGTGCAAGCGCAGCGCCGGGTCAACCAGAAAGTTGGCACCCAAAGTGATGTCGGGGTACTCGGGACCTGCCTGCTTCAGAATACGGTGCGCCAACTGGTGCGCATCGCCGATCCTTTCGGTCATGAATTTGTTGCGCACCGCATTGATCCACAACACGTCGCTACCGATTTCAGTCAGATCGCTTGCGCCGAGCAGGGCGGCAGACCGCCATCGCTCTGCAACCATAATCCGTGCGCCAAGGTGATTTGGTTCGGATCGACAAAGCTGGAGCCATGGCAACCCATGCTCCACACGACAGTCGGCTGGATCTGATTGTTGAAGGCCAACCGCAGCAGATAGTTCGTCCACACCGTACCGACGCCAAGCGGTCCGCCGACCCAGGACAAGCGGCAGGTCAAACAGCGACTCTCTCGATTCAAGCTCGAAGCTGCGCAGGACGATCAACCGGCCGCACCATAGAGCCCTCAGGGAGTCATCGGCATTCCGAGAGCCAAGCAACGATTTCAGAGGTTCCGCAGTGGACACTGCGACGACGAGCTACGCCGCATCGGTTCGGAAGACGAAGAGTTCATTCATCGCATTCACGTAAGACAACCCCATGATCAGATCAGAGGCGCGTGTCGTTGCTCACGGCGATGATTCCCGCCACTGCAGGAGCCTCTGAACGTGTCCAGAGGCTGACTGGAGAGCAGATCCACAACTCGCGTCGTTGCTCGTGACGATTCATTCCTGCGTCGCAGGAACCTCAGAACGCGCTCAGAGGTTCCTGGCTCATACCAAAATTTCGACCTTGGCCGCGCAGACAAAATCATTCTCGGACAGGCCGCCCACATCATGGGTGTTGAAGCGCACCATGCAACTGCCGTAACTGACGACAAGGTCGGGATGATGGTCTTCACGATGCGCGATGTACGCGAGTGCATTCACGAACGCCATCGTCTCGTGGAAGTTCTTGAAGCGGAACGACTTCTCGATGCCACCTTCATGTTCGACCCAATCCGGCAGAACCGCCAGCCGCTCGGTTACCACTGCAGCGGCAAGCAGATGTTCAGCACCACGCAAGGGACGGCAATGTTGTGAAGCCAGGTCGGCAAGGTTCATGGTCATGATCGGCTCTAGTTCGGTTTTCGGGTCCGCGATCTTGGCACCGGGATGATCGGCCAGAAAGGGCTGATCGCTGGCCGGCGATGTTTGGCTGGTCGTCGCCAGACGCGATCGCGCCTATACTTCGCGTGCAGCGTCCAGCTGCGTCTGCCCAAGGAATGCGCCACTTGAACACCGATACCGAAGCCAAGCCCTCCGCCCGCACGGTGAATGCCACCGCCCGGAAGCCCGCCAGCAAGAGTGCGGCCGTCAAGCCCGCTGCGCGCAAAGCGCCTGCCAAAGGCAAGGCCCCAGCGAAAGGCAAGGCTCCTGCCAAGGGCAAATCCCTCGGCAAGCCAGCGGCAAAGTCCGCGGGCAAACTCGGCAGCAAGAGCGCGGCCGACAAGAAGGCCGGACCACGGAAGGCGTCCACGGGCAGGAAAGGTTCGGCTGCTTTGAAGCCGGCGGCCAAGGCTCCGGCCAAGCCGAAAGTAACCAAAGCGGCAAAGACGGCAGGCGGGGCTTTCGACGGCGAAACGGCACGTCTGCGCACGCTTGTGCTGGATGCACTCGATGACCTCAAGGCCAAGGAGGTCCAGGAGATCGACATTCGCGGACGCGCCTCGTTTGCCGACCTGCTGGTCATCGCCAGCGGCACCTCGACGCGCCACGTCAAATCGCTGGCCGACGAAGTCGTCAAATTCGTGAAGAAGGCCGGCATGATGCCACTCGGCATCGAGGGTGAACGCGAGGCAGAATGGGTGCTCGTCGATCTCGGCGACATCGTTGTCCACGTCATGCTGCCCCGCATCCGCGAGTTCTACGGTCTGGAACGCCTGTGGAGCGTCGGCGGCGACTTGGATCAAGAGCCGGTGTGAACAAGGCCTCGCTGGTCCCGCTGGCCGAGCGCATGCGGCCGCGGGACTTCGATGACTTCGTCGGTCAGAAGCGGCTGCTCGCCCCGGGCAGCGCGTTCCGTCGCACGGTGGAATCCGGACGTTTGCCGTCGATGGTGTTCTGGGGACCTCCCGGTTGCGGGAAGACTTCGCTGGCGCGGATCCTCGCGCGGTATGCCAAAGCCCACTACATCGCGCTCAGCGCGGTACTGACGAACCTCGCAGAGATTCGCGCCACGCTCGCCGAAGCGCGAGAACGCTTTACGCGCGGTGAGCGCACCGTGTTGTTCGTCGACGAGGTGCATCGCTTCAACAAGGGCCAGCAGGACGCGTTCCTGCCGCATATCGAAGCCGGGCACATCGTGTTCGTCGGAGCGACCACCGAAAATCCGAGTTTCGAACTCAACAGCGCCCTGCTCTCCCGGTGCCGTGTGTTCGTGCTGGATCAACTGGATGCTACCGATCTGGTGGATGCACTCGAGCGCGCGAATGCGGACGCCGAGTTTGGCCTCGGCGCGTCGCCCCTTGCAATCTCCGGCGAACAACTGAGGTTGATAGCGGACGCCGCCGACGGTGACGTCCGGCGCGCCCTGTCGCTGCTCGAACTGGTCGATGATCTGGCAACCGACCGGCAAGTGGATGACTCGATCCTGCGCCAGGCACTGGCCGACCGGGTTCGCCGGTTCGACAAGGGTGGCGAGCAGTTCTATGACCAGATCTCGGCACTGCACAAATCTGTGCGCAATTCGAACCCGGATGCCGCGCTCTACTGGATCGCCCGCATGTTCGACGGCGGCTGTGATCCGGCCTATCTGGCGCGGCGACTGGTGCGGATGGCATTTGAAGACATTGGCCTGGCCGATCCGGGTGCGGGCGAACGGGCGATTGCCGCCTGGACGGCATACGAACGCCTGGGCTCTCCGGAGGGCGATCTGGCTCTCGCCGCCCTGGCTGTCCATCTCGCCATGGCGCCGAAGAGTAATGCCGTCTATGGCGCCTACAAGGCGGCTCTGGCCGATGTGCAGAAGACCGGCTCACTGCCGGTCCCGCTGGCGTTGCGCAATGCCCCGACCAAGCTGATGCGTGACCTGGGTTATGGCGGCAAGTATCAATACGATCCCGACGTGGCCGGCGGCATTGCGTTTGACCAGCAGTGTTTCCCGGACGCCCTTGGCGAGCGGCAGTACTACCAGCCGACGACACAGGGCGTCGAAACGCGTATTGCCGAAAAGCTGGACGCGATCCGCAAACATCGGCAGGCCGCCAGGAAGGCCGACTGAAGCTGCATCGCTGGGGCGAAGTCCAGCAGCAGAAGCATTTGCTGAAACCCTCCCCGCACATCGGGGAGGGCTACCGCTCCGACATCGCCTTGAGGTTCATCTGCGGGAGCGGCTTTAGCCGCGATGTGACAGGTTCCAGGCGAGCTCCCAATCGCGGCTAAAGCTCCCACAGTGAGACACCGCCGCGAACGGTGCGTTCCTCGGGTCATCAAGCTGTGGGAGCCAATGCGGAGAAGTTTCGGACTCTCCATAGCCCACCGATGTTCGGGGATGGCTGGGTGGGGTTTAGGCCACACTTCCGCAAGAGCCGGTTCCAGATGTCGGGAATGGTCACCTGACGCCCCAAACAAAAAACCCGCCATTCGGCGGGTCTCTTGCAAGCATCGGGACAAGAATCAGTCACCCATTTGGCGCTGACGGTGTTCCCAACG
>JBEIPT010000570.1:0-1980 GCA_040376895.1 Lysobacteraceae bacterium
CGATAGTTGGTGAAGAACGGGGTGTGACGGCCACCTTCGTCTTTGGTCAGAACGTAAGCTTCTGCCTTGAACTTGGTGTGTGGCTTGATCGAACCTGGAGCGCAGAGAACCTGGCCACGTTCGACTTCTTCACGCTTGGTACCGCGCAGCAGAGCGCCGATGTTGTCGCCAGCCTGACCTTGATCGAGCAGCTTGCGGAACATTTCAACGCCGGTAACGACGGTTTTGATGGTGGGACGCAGACCAACGATTTCGATCTCTTCGCCAACTTTAACCACACCCTGCTCAACACGGCCGGTCACAACCGTACCACGACCCGAGATGTTGAAGACGTCCTCAACAGGCATAAGGAAGGGCTTGTCGATCGCGCGTGGCGGCGTCGGGATGCCGGCATCAACCGCATCCATCAGCTTCAGGATAGCTTCGCGGCCCAGGCCATCGTTCTTACCTTCGAGAGCCGACAGAGCCGAACCTTGAACGAAAGGAATGGTGTCGCCGGGGAAGCCGTATTTGGTCAGCAGTTCGCGGACTTCCATTTCGACCAGTTCCAGCAGTTCTTTGTCATCAACCATGTCGCACTTGTTCATCCAGACGACGATGGCAGGAACGCCAACCTGACGCGCCAGCAGGATGTGCTCGCGGGTCTGGGGCATCGGGCCGTCAGCGGCAGAAACAACCAGGATCGCGCCGTCCATCTGGGCGGCACCGGTGATCATGTTTTTGACGTAGTCAGCGTGGCCGGGGCAGTCAACGTGAGCGTAGTGACGGCCAGCGGTTTCGTATTCGACGTGGGCGGTGTTGATGGTGATACCGCGCGCTTTTTCTTCCGGGGCGCTGTCGATTTCGTCGTAGTTCTTGACGGTGCCGCCGTGGGTGCGGGCCGACACGATGGTCAGCGCAGCGGTCAGCGAGGTCTTGCCATGGTCAACGTGACCGATGGTGCCCACGTTCACGTGGGGCTTGTTACGTTCAAATTTTTCCTTCGACATAGCAATCTGCCTTTTCTTTCAGGTTTTGACGTTTGCGTTGGTTGGCTGACCGCTCACGCGGCCAGCCGCCCCAGTGGATTACTTCTTGCGCGTGGCAATAACGGCTTCGGCGACGTTGCTCGGAGCTTCCGAGTAGTGCGCGAACTCCATTGAGTAGGTCGCACGACCCTGAGTCGCCGAACGCAGGTCGGTGGCGTAGCCGAACATTTCCGACAACGGCACTTCGGCCTTGATCGCCTTGATCGCGCCCGGCAGATCGTCCATGCCCTGAACGATACCGCGACGACGGTTCAAGTCGCCGATGACGTCACCCATGTAGTTTTCCGGGGTTTCGACTTCGACTTTCATCATCGGCTCGAGCAAGACCGGCTTGGCCTTCTGGCAGCCTTCCTTGAAGCCCATGGAACCGGCGATCTTGAACGCCATTTCGTTCGAGTCCACATCGTGGTACGAACCGTCGAAAATGGTGACCTTGACGTCAACAACCGGGAAGCCGGCGATGATGCCGTTCTTCATCTGTTCTTGCACGCCCTTGTCAACGGCCGGGATGTATTCCTTCGGCACCACACCGCCGACGACGGCGTTGACGAATTCATAGCCTTTGCCCGGCTCTTGCGGCTCGATGCGCAGCCAGCAGTGACCGTACTGACCACGACCACCGGACTGACGCACGAACTTGCCTTCCTGCTCGACCTTGGCGCGAATGGTTTCGCGGTAGGCGACTTGCGGCTTGCCTACGTTGGCTTCGACCTTGAATTCACGCTTCATACGGTCAACGATGATTTCGAGGTGCAGTTCGCCCATGCCCGAAATAATCGTCTGGCCCGACTCTTCGTCAGTGTGCACGCGGAACGACGGGTCTTCCTGCGCCAAACGGTTCAGCGCGATACCCATCTTTTCCTGGTCAGCTTTGGTTTTCGGCTCGACGGCGACGGCGATAACCGGCTCCGGGAACTCCATGCGTTCCAGAATGATCAGGTGATCCGGATCG
>JBEIPT010000269.1:0-5396 GCA_040376895.1 Lysobacteraceae bacterium
GATCCGCGTCTGCGATGAGTGGAGCCAGGCGTTGCTCGGCGATCAAGACAGTCAGCCAGTGCGCACCGCTCACGACAAAGAAGCCGACGCCAAGGCGATTTCCTACCACTACGACCTTTCCAATGCGTTTTATCAGCTGTGGCTCGACAGTGACATGGCGTATTCCTGCGCCTATTTCGAGACCGGCAGTGAAACCCTGGAACAGGCCCAGCAAGCCAAATTCCGTCATCTGTGTCGCAAGTTGCGCCTGCAACCCGGCGAATATCTGCTGGATGTCGGTTGCGGTTGGGGCGGGCTGGCGCGTTATGCGGCGCGGGAGTTTGGCGCGAAAGTGTTCGGGATCACGCTCAGCAAAGAGCAACTGGCGCTGGCCCGTGAGCGAGTGACCGCTGAAGGCCTGGACGATCAGATCGAACTGCAACTGCTCGACTACCGCGATTTGCCTCAGGACGGGCGCTTCGACAAGGTGGTCAGTGTCGGCATGTTCGAACACGTCGGCCATGCGAATCTGGCCGAGTACTGCAAGACGTTGTTCGGCGCGGTGAAAGAGGGCGGTCTGGTGATGAACCACGGCATCACCGCCAAGCACACCGATGGCCGTCCGGTGGGGCGCGGTGCCGGGGATTTCATCGAGAAGTACGTGTTCCCCAACGGCGAGCTGCCGCACCTGTCGATGATTTCTGCCGAGATCAGCGAAGCGGGGCTGGAGATCGTCGATGTCGAGAGTCTGCGCCTGCACTACGCACGCACCCTGGACCACTGGAGTGAGCGTCTGGAAGACAATCTGGAAGCCGCTGGCAAGCTCGTCCCTGAGCAGGCGTTGCGCATCTGGCGGCTGTACCTGGCGGGATGCGCTTATGCATTCGCCAAGGGCTGGATCAACCTGCACCAGATCCTCGCGGTGAAAGCACACCCCGATGGCAGCCATGAACTGCCATGGACCCGCGACGACATCTACACCCCTTAAAGTATCGGGGAAATGAGCCGGGCGATCCGCATGCCGACCTGTTGCAGGCGGTGGGTCTCCCGGCTTTCTTCTTTGGCGACTTCATGGGCCTGCGCGAAATCGTCGTTGAGCATCTGTTCCACTTCGCCGGCAAACACGCTGTCGACCGTCAGCAACATCACTTCGAAATTCAGGCGGAACGAACGGTTGTCCAGATTGGCGCTGCCGATGGCGCTGATTTCGCTGTCGATCAATACCACTTTCTGATGCAGGAAACCGGGTTCGTAGCGGAACACCCGCACGCCGGCGCGTACCGCTTCGAAGGCGTACAGGCTGGAGGCGGCGTAGACGATCCGGTGGTCGGGCCGCGACGGCAGCAGAATGCGCACATCGACACCCCGCAGCACCGCCAGTCGCAACGCCGCGAACACCGCTTCGTCGGGGATGAAATAAGGGCTGGTGATCCACACTCGTTCTGTCGCCGCATGGATGGCTTCGACGAAGAATAGCGAACAGGTTTCGTAGGAATCTGCCGGGCCGCTGGCGAGCAATTGGCAGAGCACGCCGTCGTCCGGATAAACGTCCGGCAGTATCAGCGGCGGTAACGACCGCGCCGCCCAGAACCAGTCTTCGGCGAAAGACTCCTGCATGCAGGCCACCACCGGCCCGCGCACGCGGACGTGGGTGTCGCGCCAGGGTGCCAGAGGTGGTTTTTCGCCCATGTACTCGTCGCCGACGTTGTGTCCGCCGACGAAGCCGAGCACACCGTCGACCACGACGATCTTGCGGTGGTTACGAAAGTTGACCTGGAAGCGATTGAGCCAGCCGCTACGCGTCGCGAACGCTTTGACCTCGACACCCGCATCGCGCAACGGCTGCACGTAACTGTGGGGCAGGGAGTGGCTGCCGATGCGGTCGTACAGCAGATAAACGGCAACGCCTTCCGCCGCTTTTTTCAACAGCAGGGTTTGCAGGCGCTGGCCGAGGCGGTCGTCGTGGAGGATGAAGAACTGGATCAGCACGGCTTCCCTGGCATGGCTGATGGCTTCGAAGATCGCCTCGAAAGTGGCCGGACCATTGATCAGCAGGCGGACCTCATTATTCGCCAGGCACGGCATGCGCCCCAGCTTCGGCATTGCCCTTAATGAAGCGTAAGCGTTGGAGGCGCGTGCCGTCAGGGCTTCTTCTACCCACGGTCGCCAGTTCAACTCAGAGATGGCCTTGCGCATTTCCTCGTTGGCCTGTCGCCGCGCCTTGATGTAACCATCGAAGGTGCTGCGGCCGAAGACCAGGTACGGGATAAGCGTGAGGTAGGGAATGAACAGCAACGACAGGGCCCAGGCGATCGAGCCCTGGGCGGTTCGAACGGTCAATACGGCATGGATGGCGGCAATCAGCCCTAACGAGTGCAACAGGGCGATCAGATAACCGAAAACATGCGGTCCAAAATAATCCATGGGGCAGCCTTGCTCCTGAAGATTCAATGCTTAACAGACCATGTTCCGTGCAGAATGTCGCTATTTAATTGGCCCATGAACCGAAGCCTGTGGCTGACGTCTAACGGCCACTACTGATCAGGAGTTACACGATGAACGTTCGTCTGCTGGGTTTGGCCGTCGCTTTTGGTTTGGCTCTTCCTGTGGCTGCTCAGGCGCAGATGCTTCAGCCGGGCTTGTGGGAATTGACCTCGAGTAACATGAAGGTCGATGACCAGAACCTGCCGGACCTGCAATTGATCCTTGGCCAGATACAGAGCCAGATCACCCCTGAACAGCGGGCGCAGCTGGAGAAACAGGGCATCACGATGGGCGGCAAGGGGATTCGCGCTTGCCTGACGCCGGAGCAAGTGAAGAGCGACAACATCCCGCTGACGGACCCGCAATCGGGCTGCAAACAGGAAATCACCGAGCGCACCGGCAACCAGTGGAAATTCCGCTTCAGCTGCCCGAAAGCGCAAGGGGCGGGTGTGGCGACTTTCTTGAGTGATCGTGAGTTCACCACCAAGGTGAATGGCACTTTCAACGCTACCGGCATTCAGCAAAAGGGTAGCCTTGATACTCGCGCGGTCTGGTTGGGGCAGGATTGCGGGACTGTTAAGCCGAGAGCTTAAACACGTCGCTCCCACAGGAATGATGCACCCACTGTGGGAGCGAGCCTGCTCGCGAGGCGTCTATTCAGACACCCGCAATCCCTGTTGATCGCAGCCAACTGCACACCGCATCAACCGCCATCCTGCCAAAATCCTCCCCGGTGTGACTGCGCACACTGACAAACCCGCCTTCTTTTTCTTTCTCCCCGATCACGACCAGATACGGCACTTGCTGACTATGCTCGCGAATCTTGTGGCGGACTTTCTCGTTGCGCAAATCGGCACGAGCCCGCACGCCACTCCGACGCAACGCTTCAGTCACCGATTGTGCGTATTCCGCCTGACGATCATCCATGCTGATGATCATCACGTGCGGCGGTGCCCGCCAGTTGTCCAGTTCCTCCTGGCAGGACCAACAGGTGCCATAGACCCGCTGTGGTGATGTACCGCTGATGTGATCAAGGGCGAACGCCTGCAACACTCGGGTTGCGGGAACATGCGGACCCGTCGACACACACTCGAAGTCTCCCAGAAGGTAGGACGATAACTGTTTGGTATGCGTCGCGCGGCGACGGATCGAATGATTGGTCGCCGCCAGTGTCTTCATTCGCGCTTCGATGCTAGCAAGGTCGACCAGGTTCAAATGCTGCTCTAACTCGAACTCATGAAAGAAGCCGTCACCCAACGCCGCTCCCGTCTGCAAATGCGCTTTTGGATAAAGCTGTTTCACGGCCATCCCCAACACCAAGGCGCAGGACCGGCGAAGGATCTCCAGCCCGTCTGGCTCTTGCGGCGTGACGATGTTGACCCGGGCATCCGCTCCGATCATGAATTCACAATCGACCAGAACACCGTCAACCCGCCCGGCGACAGCTGCCTTGGCCAGACCGGGACCGATGCTCGCGGCGAACTCGTACACCGACAACGGTTGGTCGTATTCACGCAATGAACCATCGCTCAGGGTGATTTGAATCATGTCGGTGCTCTCGAGTGCTAGCGCATAAACCGTAGTGGTAAACCCTGACAGTTGTCATTAAGACATTTGTCTCGCCATGCGATTTGTCCTGACACCAGCGTGGTGCTGACGCTGTGGCGAAAGCGTCGTCGGGCAAAGGGCGTCCAGCCGCATTGAGACAGAATTGGCTGCTGGGAGACGGCAATGCCGTCAGGCTCGGGTTTGATCAGCACCAGGTCTGCCCAATAACCTTCGCGCAAATAGCCTCGGTCGGGAATAGCAAACAGATCAGCAACACGGTGACTGGTCTTGGCCACGAGCACAGTGATCGGCAACACCTTGTCCGCCACCAACTCCAGCAATGCGGGGAGGGCGTGCTGCACCAGCGGTAGACCGGAGGGCGACTGACCGTAGGCGCGTTGCTTTTCGGCCCAGGTGTGCGGCGCATGATCGCTGCCGATGACGTCCAGTCGATGGCTCAGCAAGGCGTTGCGCAAGGCATCGCGGTCAGCCTGAGTCTTGATCGCCGGGTTGCATTTGATCTGGTTGCCAAGGTCTGCGTAATCGCGATCATCGAAGAGCAAGTGGTGCAGGCAGACTTCGGCGCTGATGTGTTTCTGCGACAGCGGTTTGTCTTCGAACAACGCCAGTTCGCGTGCAGTGGTCAGGTGCAGAACGTGAAGTCGCGTGCCGTGGCGCCTGGCCAGATCCACCGCCATTGAGGACGAGCGAAAGCAGGCCTCGGCATTGCGGATTACCGGGTGCGCGGCGGCGGGAATGTGTTCGCCAAACAGCGTTCGCAGATTTGCAGCGTTGGCGTCGATGCTGGGCGTGTGTTCGCAATGGGCCAACAGAATCGTCGGCACCTCGGCGAACAGCCGCTCGAGAACCCTCGGATCGTCCACCAGCATGTTGCCGGTGGACGCACCCATGAACACTTTTACCCCGGCCACTTCGCAAGGATTGAGTGCGGCGACGGTGTCGAGGTTGTCGTTGCTCACGCCGAAGTGAAAGCCGTAGTTGGCCACCGAATTGATAGCTGCTCGACGCTTCTTGTCGGCAAGTGCTCCCAGACTCAATGTCGGTGGATTGGTGTTGGGCATGTCCATGAAACTGGTGATACCCCCGGCCACCGCAGCTCGGGATTCGGTGTAGAAACTGCCTTTGTCAGGCGATCCTGGATCGCGGAAGTGCACCTGGTCATCGATCATTCCGGGCAACAGCCACTGGCCGTCAGCGTCGATTTCCACAGTCGCATTTTCACCGTCGATGCTAGCGGCGATCTTGACGATGCGGCCATGGCTGACCAGCAGATCACCGTCAGATTCACGACCTTCGTTCACCAGTCGGGCATTGCGAATCAGCACGCTGCTCATAAGTCAGAACTCGTTTTGCAGGGCTTTGTA
>JBEIPT010000207.1:0-6729 GCA_040376895.1 Lysobacteraceae bacterium
ACAACCTCACCGGACAAGGTGGCACGGTTTCGGTGCAGTTTCGTGTGCAGGACAATGGCGGGATCGCGTCGGGTGGGCAAGACCAGTCGGCGCCGGCATCGTTCACGGTGGTCGTGCCGTTCTCGGCAGATCTCCAGGTGACGAAGAGCAACCTTCAGGACGGTGTGCTCGAGCAGGACCAGGTGTTGTATGCCGTGGTGGCCGCGAATGCCGGCCCGGATGCGGTTAGCCAGGTGCGCGTGCGCGACCTCGATCCGGTCGGGCTCGGCGGCCTGGTGTATTCATGCAATTCTGCCGAGTCCAGTATTGCCTGTCCCGTCGAATGTACCGGTTCGGGTTTGCTGGACTGCACGGTCCCGTTGGCCGTTGGCCAACATGTCAGGTTCGACGTGATGGCCATCGTCACGGGTGAGGAGGGCAGTTCCGTAAGCAACTCGGCGAGTGTCACGCTGATGTCCGGAGGTGTGGTGTCGCTGCAGCCCGGCAACGACACGTTCACCGATGTGGATCCGATTCGCAGCGAGACGCTGTTCTCGAACGGCTTCGAATCGCAGACCCGAAACCTGACCGTGCCTGAAGCGATCAAGGCTGCTTCGGCTCATTGACCATCCTCGTCTCAGTCCTGTTGCCGGCACCGACTGGTCAACAGACGATCCAATTGCGCCAACTGCTTGTGTTGGCGCGACGATTCCGCCATCAGGCGCTGGCGGGCTTCACGCGCATCATCGCAATCGCCGGACTGTGCTCGGGTCACGACATCCAATCGAACCAGATCAAACATGAGGCTGGTCTGTTTGCCGGCCGAAGTGACGGTCGGACGCATCGCCACGGCACGCCGCAGATTGCCCAACCAAGCGGCGAGCAAGGCTTGATGGAGATGAAAGCGGCGTCCTTCTTCATGATCCAGGCGGTATTCGTCGTTAACGGTCGACTCTGCAAGCGCCAGATGTTTCGCCGCTTCATCGAAGCGATCGAGATCCATTTGTGCTTCGGCGAGCCACCAATGCGCTTCGGCGCGGCGCATTGCCGAAAAGGCCTGCGGTTCGCGTTCGATCGCTTCCAGTGAAGCCTGCAGACTGTCGGCACCGGCATCCAGATTGCCAAGGAACAGTTGCCCGCGGCCTTTTTGTCGGAACGCACTTTCGATGGTCGTGCTGGCGAGCGCCGGAACACGACTGACCAGATCCTTGCCGCAACATTCAAACCAAAGCTCCGCTTCCGCGGCATGGCCCGTGATGGCGTAAGCGCCACCCAATGCGGCTTGTGCACTGATCGACAGATCAGGATTCGGCTGGCGTCCCATCCAAAGCCGCAGTCGTTGTGCGAGACGATCGAGTTCGGTGCGGACTTGCGGGGAATCAGTGTCCACCACCAGCGCTTGCAGCTTGATCAGATCGAGTCGGGCATCGACCCGCGTCTCAGCCGACTGGTCCATTCTTGCCCATGCCTGCTCAAGGACCACACTGGCGGCTTCCGGCTTGTCGAGGTTGATCAGGCCGACGCCGATCTGTGTCAGCGCGCGTGATGCAGCGATATGGTCTTGTGATTCATCGGCGTGGATTCGTCTGGCTGCATCGACCAGAAACTCACTTGCGGTCGGATCGCGACCGGAGAAGTGCTCCGGGCTGGCCGCAGCGAGCACTTCCAGCAATGCACGGGTCTGCTGGTCTGCGCGCTCGGCTTCCAGACGGGCCAATCGGGTTTGCTGAAGCGCGAAAGCGAGGCTCACCAGAATACCCAGCAAGGCCATGGTTGCCACGGTCAACGCCAGGCGATGCCGTTTTCCGAACGCGAGCAAGCGTTCGCGCTTGGAGCCGATGCCACTTCGTGGCGGCAGACCGGCCAGCCAATCACGCAAATCGTCGGCCAATGCCGACGCACTCGCGTGCCGGGCTTCCGCGTCGCGTGCCATGGCTTTCGCAAAAATGTCCGGGAGGAATCTGCGTGCAGCGGTCTGACCGGCGGAATCCAGTCCACTGTCCGAAGACAATGATTCGCGAAGATCGATTCGTTCGGGCGACAGAATCCGCGTTGACCACACCGGTTCGGCTTCACCGTTGTCGGCAAATGGCAAACGCCCTGAAACGAGTTCAAAACCCAACACGCCCAGTGCATGGATATCGGATGCCGTGCCGGCTCGTTCACCGAGCATCTGCTCCGGCGCGGCATAACGCTGGGTCATCGCCAGTCCGTATCGACTCCAGGCATCACTGCCCGGGTCGTCGAGCAGTTTCGCGAGACCAAAGTCCAGAAGTTTCGGTTCGTCGCCGGCGCCGACTCGTATGTTCGAAGGCTTCAGGTCGCGGTGCACGACCAGTTGCCGATGCGCAAACGCGACGGCATCACAGACCTTGATCAACAGTTGGATCCGTTGTTGCAGCGTCGGATTACTTTGCCGCTGCCAGACCCCCAGGTCCTGTCCCTCGACCAGTTCCATGGCCAGCCAGGGCAAGGTTTGAGCGTGCACACCGCCGTCGATCAATCGGGCAATGTGCGGATGTTCGAGACGGGCCAGAACCTGACGTTCCCGCAGGAAACGCTGGTGCAGGCTGGGTGCGTGCACAAGTGGCTTCAGGAGCTTCAGCGCAACCCGTTGGCTGAATCCGCCACTGACGCGCTCACCAACGCGCACTTCGCCCATGCCGCCGCGACCGAGCAAATCTCCAATCCGAAACGGACCGAGCTGTTCCGGCAACCATGACACCGGCGGTGCCAGATCGCCGGGGTCGGCGTGCGCCAGCAAACCGGCGAGTGATTCGGCCAGCGCCGGGTCGGTGACACCCAGCAGATCCAGACGGCGTCGCCGTTCGCCCTCGTCACACTCGACGAGATCGTGGAAATGCGTACGCAGTTGCTGGAAGCCAGTCTGGTCGGAGCTCATGTATGGCCCATACGTTGGCTGACGGCTTGGTCTGACATCAACTACTGCAAACGCTGCCGGAGCCAGGCGCGTGCCATCGCGAAGTCGCGATAGACGGTGCGTTCATCCCGTTCCAGCAATTCGGCCACTTCGGAGACTTCGAGTCCGGCGAAGAATCGCAGTTCCACCACTTCTGCCACCCGCGCATCCAGCGCTGCAAGATCGGTCAGTGCCTGGTCCAGTGCAAACAGATCGATGTCGGCTTCGATTGGCAGGGCGATCGCCTCGATGAAATCCACGCGTTGCCAGTCGCCACCGCGTTTGTCGCGACTGTGCGCGCGGGCCCGGTCGATCAGCACCTGTCGCATCGTACGTGCCGCGGTCGTAAAGAAGTGCTTGCGATTCTCGAAGTGCAATTGGCCTGCACCGAGAAACCGGATGAATACATCGTTGATCAGGGCGGTCGGCTGAAGTGTGTCGTGCCCCAGATTGCCACGCAGTTGCTGGTCGGCCATCCGGCGCAGGTCGGCATACACCAGCGGCAGCAATTCATCGAGCGCGCGCGGTTCGCCGGCGGTCCATCGCTGGATCAGTTCGGTGACGTCGCCGGCACTCATGCCCGATTGCCTGCACGCCAGATGGCACTCGGTTGGTGGCCACCCAGCCAGTAACAGAGTTCGGCCGGTTGGGTGATCGGGTAGGCGACCAGGTCGGCATCAAGACCCACGGCGATGCGGCCTTTTCGGTGTGCGAGTCCAAGTGCCTGCGCGGCATGGCGGGTGATGCCTGCAATCGACTCTTCCGGAGTGAGCCGGAACAGCGTGCAGGCTTGATTGGCGGCGAGCAGAAGTGAGCGCAACGGTGAGGTGCCTGGATTCAAGTCGGTCGAAACCGCCATCGGCACACCGTGACGCCGGAAGGATTCGATCGGAGGCAGACGTGTTTCGCGCAGGCAATAGAACGAACCGGGGAGCAACACAGCAACCGTGCCAGCTGCAGCCATTGCGCCTACTGCAAAGGGATCGGTGTATTCGACATGGTCGGCGGACAAGCCACGATAGCGCGCGCACAAGGCGGCGCCACCGCCATTGCTGAGTTGATCGGCATGCAGTTTGACCGGCAGGCCCAAAGCTGTGGCGCGGGCAAACAGCCGATCGGTTTCGGCGGCCGTGAAAGCGATCCCTTCCATGAATGCATCGACCGCATCGACCAATCCTTCGTCGAACAAGGCCGGCAGCCATGTGTCGATCGCGAGATCGACATAACTCGCTCGGTCCTGCCGGTACTCCGGAGGAAGTGCATGCAGGCCGAGATAGGTGGTGCGGACTTCGATGCCGAGTTCCTGGCCGAGCTGTCGCGCGACACGCAGCATCTTGCGTTCACTGTCGAAATCGAGACCGTAACCGGACTTGATCTCGATTGTGCAGACCCCTTCGGCAGCCAATGCCCGGGCGCGGGGCAGGGCAGTCGCCAGCAGCTCGGTTTCCGACTGCTCGCGGGTCTGGCGCACCGTGGACACGATGCCGCCGCCGGCGCGGGCAATGTCTTCGTAACTGGCACCATTCAAACGTTGCTCGAACTCGGCTGCGCGTTGGCCGCCAAAGACCAGATGGGTATGGCAGTCAATGAATCCGGGAAACAGCCAGTGTCCCGACAAGTCGACGTGGTGCGTGGCACATTCTTCGATGGCAGCCGGTAGGTCGTCCGGCCCGCCGACGAACACGATCTGCCGACCGCTCATCCCGACCAGAACGCCTGGCACTTCGCCATATGTTTTGCCGGTCGCCGGATCCATCGTGGCAACCCGGGCGTTGTGGATCAGCGTGTCCCAACGGTCAGACGTCGTCTTCATGCAAAGCTCAAGCTCGGTGATGCGACATTGTAGAAGGGAAGCGGTGCATCGCTGCGTGAAACGCGACCTGAAGAGCCGAGCTTGCAATTTCGGCGAGGCTTTTGCATGGTGACTGATCCTTTCCGTTTTCGGGTTTGCCGTCCATGATCCAGTCCGCACCCTTGTTGGGGTCGCCCCATGTGCCAGCGATGGTGAATGCCCATTCGCACGCATTCCAGCGTGCCATGGCCGGGTTGGCCGAAAAGCAGGAGGATCCCGAAGACAGCTTCTGGACCTGGCGGGAACTGATGTACCGGTTTGCCGGCCAGATTGGCCCGGATGACCTGCAGGCGATTGCGGCCCAACTGTATGTTGAGCTGTTGAAGTCCGGTTACACCACTGTCTGCGAATTCCACTACCTGCATCACCAACCTGACGGTCGGCCCTATGACAATCCGGCCGAGATGTCGCTGGCGCTCGTTCGCGCAGCGGCCGAGGCGGGTATCCGGCTGGTGCTGCTGCCGACGCTCTACATGACCCGGGGTTTTGATGGCGGACCGCTTGGCGATCGTCAGCGCCGGTTTGGCCATGGGCTCGACGAGTATCTTGAGCTGGTTGCGACTCTGCGCCGAACCAGCGGCGTCCAGGTCGGCATGGCCTTGCACTCCTTGCGCGCAGTGCCGCCGGAAGCCATGCAGTCCCTGTGGGAAAGCGGCTTGACCGGCTCCGGCCCGATCCATATCCACATTGCCGAACAAACGGCTGAAGTGGACGAGTGTCTTCAACGGCGCGGGGCACGGCCGGTGGCCTGGTTGCTCGATCATGCACCTGTGGATTCGCGCTGGACGCTGGTCCACGCCACGCACCTGAGTGGCGATGAAATCGGACGCCTGGCCCGGTCCGGCGCCAATGTCGCCATTTGCCCATCGACCGAAGCCAATCTCGGCGATGGACTGTTTCCATTGCCCGAGTATCTGGCTCAAGGTGGCGCCTTCTCGATCGGGACGGACAGTCATGTCTCGACCTCCGTTGTCGAAGAGCTGCGATGGCTGGAATATGGTCAGAGGCTCACGCGGCGTCGCCGGAACATTGCCGCCGATGCAGTCTCGCCGCATGTCGGCGCACGCCTGTACCGGGCGGCTGCTGCTGGCGGACAGTTGGCGGCGGGTAAGTCGTTGGACGGCGATGTGGTGCGGGTTGATGTCGAAGCCGTTGAACTGATCGGTGCCAGCCCGGAGCAATGGCTGGATGCCTGCGTGTTTGCCGGCAATCGTAATCTGGTGCGAGACGTCCAGATGGGCGGCCGCCAGGTCATTCTGGAGGGGCGCCATGCCGACGAGGCACGGATCGCCAGTCGCTACCGGTCAGTGCTGAAGCGCCTCTGCGCCTGAGAAACGGTCTTCAGTTTCCGCTGTCTGGGGGCAGAAATCGTTCGGACAGTGCGGCGACCACGAAATCGTGGGCAATCCGGAACTCTTGCAGCAGGCTGCCGGTCACTGCGGAACGCTCACCCCGTCGGAGGTCGCCTTCCATTTGTGCGGCAAGTTGTGCGAGCGCGTCCGCGCCGATCGCGGCGGTCGTGGACTTCAGGCTGTGGGCGGCCCGCACCGAGACATCGGCGTTGCCCTCGGCCAATGCCTGATCGAGGCTCGCGATCAGACCGCGGGAATTGGCCAGGTAGGTCGTCACCAGTTGCCGCACGACATCCGGTCTGCCCGGTTTCTGCAGTGCCCGCAACTGTTCGATCCGGCTCCAGTCAATGGTGGTCAGGTCCATGGCGAGAGCGTGCCAAATGGCGCGCCCGGTTTCCCAAAATCTTTGCAACGCTTCAGCCTCCGGTCCGCTCCCACCGTTCAGTCGTTCCGGCCAGATCCGTTTGCTTGTGGCAACTGGACTGAAAGACGCCGGACTGTTCGATCATGGTCCCGAACAAGACATGGCGGAGCGTCAGCCGGACGCTGAACCGTCGGGCATCGAGATTCCGGTGGACCAGTTCGAAGCGACCGAGGTGGCACCAGGCCGGCAGCTGCAGCATGAA
>JBEIPT010000211.1:0-6657 GCA_040376895.1 Lysobacteraceae bacterium
CACCGCTTGGGGACCTGGGCATCGCGGCTGACGCCGCTCCCACCGGTTTGGTGGGAGCCGCTCCACCCGCGATGCGACCGTGTCCGCCTACTCGAAGCCGTCACCAAACATCAGTCCACTGGTGCAGCCGGCATTGAAGGCTGCGGTGAACTGGGTCTGGTCGGTGGCGTCGATGGTGGGCAGACCGTTGCCGCCGAGCGACAGGTTGAAGTTGGCGCGCGGGCTTAGGGCCGTGAATGCGGCATTGAATCCGTCGAGATCCGCCTGGGTGTAGGTACCGTTCAGATCGAAATCCGCGAGACAGGAGAAGGCCGGAACGCTGCCACCGTTGTCTGGACTTGAGCCGAGGTTCGACTCGTCACCATCAAGGAAACCGTCAATGTCGCGGTCCACACCTGCCCGGTACGCCGTGCGGTTGCCGACCGCCGTGAAGGTGACCGGCGCTTCGGCGGTTGCGGCATCTCTCAGTGCGACCAGATCGACGAAGTCATGTTTGCGGTCTGACAGCATGAGCCCCTGAGTGACGTAGACGTAACCGCGACCGACCCCACCGTCGCGCCGCTCGGCAATCAATCCGACCGTGCCGGCATTCGCCAAGGTCAGCAGCGTGTTCAGTCTCGCCAGCGTCGCGGCATCGCTGTTGTTGGTGCCGTCGAACGCGACCTGCTGGCCGATGGCCGCATGGGTACCGTTGTCGAAAGCGATCATGAAGGCTTCGACATCACGACGGGCAATCTGCGCCTGCTGTGGCGGACCGAAGTTGAAACCTGCGCGCAACAGCGCATCGAGGGTGTCGAAGTCGGAGTTGCTGTTGAATCCGAATCCCTTGCTGTTGTTCTGGCTGCCGATGGACCAGCCGACTTTTTCGTACATGCCGCGCAATTGGGCTTGTTTCATCGACTGCGGTGCAGCGGCGAGCATTGGATCGTCGATGCGCCGCGTGGTGCCGGCCGGGCCACCATGACAGGTCTGGCAGGTCGCGCCACCGGGTAGAACCGGTTGGGTCTGGAAGATCGTCTGGCCGTTGACTGCGTTGCCGGTTGCGCCACCAGTGACGCTCACCGACGTCGGCAAGGAGTTGTCGAGGTTACGGAACGGATTCGGCGGATAACGAACCGTCGAAATGAAATCGGCAAACTGCTGCATCGCCGTGGCGTCCGGCTGCGTGGTGCGGCCCTGCAGGCCAACGAACGCTGGTGCAAACGCGGCCAGGTTTTCGCGGTCGCCGCGCCAATGCAGGGGCTCGGTGCCGACGATGCCTTGCAACGACTGCGTGACCAGCGGGCCCTTCATCGGATGCCAGGGACGGCAGTTGCCCGGGCCTTGCACACAGGTCTGGTTGACATCTTTCATGGCCCCCGAAGGATCACCCAGATCCCAGGCGAGGAAATCGGTTCGGGCGTCGATGTGGCAACCGGCGCACGCGGCTTGACCCAGCCCGCTGGTGGCGTGTGTGTCATAGAGCATCGGTCGACCAACGCGCACTGCGGTGGTCGTTGGATCAAAGAACCCTGAGCGGCCGAGTTCCTGGTTCGTTGCAGTGTCGACAACCGAAATGGACGCGTCGAACTTGTTGAGCACATACAGTCGGTTCAGTGTGGCATTCAGCACCAATCCGGTCGGGCCTTGCCCGACATCGACACGAGCCAGGCGCGTGCCACTGGCATCGGTGCGGATGACATTGTTTGAGCCCATGCCGCTGATCCATGCCGAACCATCTGGCTGGAACGCAATGCCGCGCGGATCGCCGATCGATTGTTCGCGAACTTCCGGTGCCACGTTTGTCGTTTGGTAATCCAGATGCGGATTCAGATCGGCGATCGAGGTGTTCGCGGGCGTTGCTGCGGCGAAAGAACCCGTGCGCACGCGAATGAATGTGGCGTTGACGTTCGGCTCGAAGCGGCGTTCGTTCGTCGCTTCCGTACCGACCGCCAGTACTCGTCCGTTCGGTGCAACGCCGACCGACATGACCGTGGTCATCAATCCGTTGGCATAGGTGACCGCGTTGTTGGTGGTATCGATGATGGCGATATCGTGGTCGTGGAAGTTCCAGTTGACGAAGTTCGTCCAGTCTCGATTGTTGTCGTCGCGGAACCGGCCATCGGCGCTGCGCCGGACGATCTGCGCCACCGGCGGTGCCGCAGGTAGTGCCGGATCGACGGCGGGCACAAAGGTGGTGCCCGAATTCGGCGGCGGATTCACCCCGCCGTAAGGCCCGTTGACGTTCGACACCACCGGGAAATCAATCACGGTGGTGGTGTTGCCCGACTCGAACAGCGCCACATAAACGCGGCTGCCGTCGGCGTTGCGGGCGAGTGCACGCGGTTCTTCACCCTGAATCGCCAGCGTCTGCGGAGCGACTGCGAGGTTGGCCGGGTCATAGACCCGCACCTGGTTGAGCTGCGACAACGATACGTAGGCACGTTCCGGCGAGCCGGCAAAAATCACATCTGTGGGCTCATCACCGGTCAGCAATGTGCGGGTCACGCGCCCGGTCGACACATCGACGATGCTGATCGAGTCGGACAGGTGATTGACGACCCACGCCTCGTTGCCTGCGCGAAAGCGCACACTCACCGGCTCCATGCCGACGCGAATGCTGCCACTGCTGGCCAGGTTGCCGCTGCCGTCGACCGCAAACACCTGAACGCGCTGATCGGCGGTGTTCACGGCGAGCAATCGGGTGCCGTCCGGGCTCATGTCCAGCGGATGGACATGCGGCGACTCGAAGTTGAGCCAGTTGTTCTGTGCCGACGCCAGCATGGGCAGCGACAAGGCGAACAGCGTCGCGGCGAGTCGACCTATCGTTCCGGGCAGCCGTTCTGGGGAACGGATCTGGGTGCGATTCATGGCGTTCTCCCTGTTCAACCGGCCGGAGCCGGGTCAACGGACGGCCGCGGCATCGGCGGGTTGCGGTCATGCGGACACTGGCCCGGACGTTCGCGGCGCGCCTGGCGATGCTGCTTCAGCGTCTGCATCTGTTCGGCTGTGAGGATCTTCGCCAGTTCCGTCTGAAATTGCTCGTGCAGCGCCTGCTCCGCACGCATTTGTTCACGATGCAATCGGAAAACTGCCAGATGCTGTTGCTCCGAGAGCGCGTCGATCTTGGCCAGTGCCTCACCGTCGAGGCCCAGCATTCTGCCGAGGTCCGGGCGCGGATGGTCAGGGCCGGGGCCGCCACGCGGTGGCAGTGCCGATGCGGCAGTCGTGGCCAAGGCAAGCGTCAGAATCATCAGGAATCGATTGAGTGTCATGGTCGGGCTCCGGGCAAACGGCTTGTGCCGTGTGGGTAGATTGGCCCCGGATCGTGCAGTGGCTTTGGAGCAATTTTGGAGAAATTGCGGAGATTGGGCGTTTTGAGCGCCTCCATGGTCGCCATGACCTGTGGCAGGGATTTTCGCGCAGGCCTAAACCCTTTGGCGCCAATCACCATCGAATCCGGCATGATGCTCGCCATGTCCCACCTGGAATCCACTGACCGCTACGCGCCCGCCTTCACCGACGGTGCCGATACGTCATTGATCAAGAAAGCCCTGGAAGGTGACCGACATGCGTTCGAGCGCCTGTATCGACGTCACAGCGGAAGGGTTCATGCAGTGATCCTGCGTTTGGTCGGCCACGACCGGGCCCGCGCCGAAGACCTGACGCAGGACACATTTGTGCGTCTGTGGCAAAAACTGGGCGAGTTCCGTTTCGAGAGTGCCTTCTCCACTTGGTTGCACAGGATGGCGGTGAACATTGCGCTGATGTCGCTGCGGGGTGAAGCACCCATGGCAGCTGAAGGTGACAGCGACGACGCGCTCGCCGACCTGCCGATGCCGGAGCATATTCGGCCGGACCAGCGGATTGATCTGGAAGTGCTGATCGCCAAGTTGCCGGCACGGGCCAGGTCGGTTCTGGTGCTGCACGACGTCGAAGGTTGGAAACACGAAGAAATCGGTCAGGAACTGGGGATTGCCGTGGGGTCGTCAAAAGCGCACCTGCATCGCGCCCGCCAGTTGTTGGCCAAATGGTTTGGAGCTTGAACGCCATGAATGAACTCGAATATCGCCGCCTGCTCAAGAAACTGCCGGATCGCATCGAACCCGAACGCGATCTGTGGGCTGGCATCAACCAGAAACTGGGGCCGGCCCCGGCGCGGCGCCACCACGAACGGCTGTTTCCGTTCGCGATGGCGGCATCCCTTCTGACCGCAATGCTGTTCGGCGGCTGGTTGTTGATGCGGGTGCAGCCGATTGGTGCGCCTGAGTTGGCAGAAACCTCCGTTCGCAGCACCGTGCCGGCACTTTGGCGCGAACGTCAGGCATTGGAACTCGAATCGGTTGCCGCCTGGCAACAGATCTCGCCGGACGACGAACGCAGCCTGATGGTGAGCGCCGGCCCGCAGGTTTACGCGGCATGGCAAGAACTGGACGGCGCCGAAACCGAACTCGAGGCGGCGCTGAAGAGCGCCCCGCAAGCCGGATTCCTGCTGACGCGCCTGAAACACGTAGAACTCGAAAAACTCAAACTCGCACGCCTGGCCCTCAACGCCTGAACCACACAAGGAGCACGATATGAACGGACTGAAGAAGGTTTTGATGCTGACCCTGCTGAGTGGCCCGACTTTTGCAGCCACGCCGATCCAGATGACCACCAAGGCGCTCGACGCCACTGGCACGCTTGAAGTGAGCAACATTGCGGGCGAAGTCACGGTCACCGCCTGGGATCGTAATGAGGTCAGCTATCAGGGCTCGCTGGGCGAAGGCTGTGAGCTCAAGGTCACCGGCAATGACGGACACCTCACACTTGAAGTCGAAGTGAAGGAAGGCGGCGGTGGCGGCTGGTTCGGCTGGGGCGGAAACGGCCCGAAAGAACCGACTTCGCTGACCATTCAAGTCCCCCGCCAGGCTTCCTTGGAACTGAGCGGCGTGAGCGCAAATCTGGACGTGTCAGGTTTGGTCGGCAGCAGCCGGATCCAGGCGGAATCCGTCAGCGGCAGCGTGCGTGTCGAGTCGGAAGCGAACGCGATCGATCTGTCTTCGGTCAGTGGTGATGTCGATTTTCAGGGCAAGACACGATCGGCCGAACTCGGCACCGTGTCGGGCGACATCCAGATCGGTGAAGCGCAAGGTGACGTGTCTGCCGATTCTGTGAGCGGCGACGTGTTGATCCGCGGCAACGCGGTGACGCGCTTCGAGGGCGCCACGGTATCCGGCGACCTCACGCTCGACGGATCGCTGGCGGCCAATGCCGACATCAGCATGGAATCAGTCAGCGGCGAACTGTCACTGGTGTTGCCGGCCGACACCTCGGCGCGGGTCAGCGGCGAATCGTTCTCCGGCTCAGTGAACAGCGACTTCGCGCTGGACATCGACGACGAAGGCCCAGGCAAGACGTTCTCCGGCTCACTCGGCGCCGGTGGTGGGCGCATCAGCCTCGAGTCGTTCAGCGGCGACGTGAATCTGCGCAAGCGCTGATGCTTCGAGCGTAAAGTGTGCGCGGTTGGTTCTTCTCCCGCTTGCTTGCGGGAGAAGAACGACCCGGAGCAATTCTTCTCCCGCTTTGCGGGAGAAGATGCCGAAGGCAGATGAGGGCACGCTGGCGACAAGCCAGACTTCGCGCCAGCCGCGCCCTCATCCGGTCCTGCGGACCACCTTCTCCCGTTTCACGGGAGAAGGGTTCAAGAGCTCTTTCGCTCCGCTACTACTTGACGAATGTCTTCCAACACCTGGTCCATGTTCTGAAGCACATCCGAGTTCCAATAGCGCAAGACCTTTAATCCTTGCGCTTCCAGAAACACACTGCGTCGCGCGTCGTATTGCTTCACCGCACTTTCGTTGTGCTGCCCGCCATCCAGCTCGATCCCGATGGACATCTCGAGACAAATGAAGTCGACGATATACGGGCCAATCATCACTTGCCTGCGGAATTTCAAACCCAGGAACCGACGGTCTCGCAGTCGCTGCCAGATTTTTTGTTCGGCACCCGTTTGAGACTTTCTCAGCGTGCGTGCACGGCCCAATTGGGTCGGCCAGGGAAAAGCCATGCGCAGTGTCCATTGCAGCCGAGTGGCCACCATGGTGCCGGGATTTCGCGGCCTTCCCGTCGCAGTTCTGCGCGCTTCACTCGATCACCCGATCCGCGGGGAAGGGTTCGCCATCCAGATGCGCCTGCATCCGGTCCAGCGCTTCGAATGCCTGCGGCAACAAGGGTTGAACCTTGCCCGCCATCGCCGGCAGATTGACGAACGCATCGAAGTGCTGGGCACGCCTGACTTCCCAAAAGCCGATCGCCGAAACGGATTGACGACGCGCGGCATCGACATAAGCCCGCCCTGTCTGCGCCATCGGCACCAGACTATCGACCGTGCCATGCACCACCAGCGCCGGTACCCTGGGTTGGGCCGAGGCACGCGTCGCGTTGATGCTGTCGCGCATGGTGTCGCTTGCCGGATCGCTGTTGGCGCGCCGTAACGCGTGCAGGCACAACAAGCCCGGCAATGCGGGATCATCCCCTGCCGCAAGGGTATCGACGATCTGAACGCCTGCGGCAGGCGGCAGACCGGACGTATCCGACCACCACAGAATGCGTTCGGCGCGGGTCGTCGCTCGCGGTTTGCGGTCAGCATCCAGCATCGCGAAACGATAGCCACATACCGGTTGATCGACGCCGGCG
>JBEIPT010000346.1:0-4126 GCA_040376895.1 Lysobacteraceae bacterium
GACCCGAAAATCAAAGGCTTGGTGCTGGACCTGCGCAACGACCCCGGTGGCCTGCTGACTGCTGCGGTAGCCATGTCGGCAGCCTTCTTGCCCGATAACGTGACGGTGGTATCCACCAACGGCCAGACCCCGGAAAGCAAGCAAGTCCTGCGTGCTACCGCCAGTGATATTCGCGGCCTGTCGGGCGCAGAGGCTTTGAAAACATTGCCCGCTGCATTGAAAAAAGTACCTGTGGTGGTGCTGGTCAATGAAGGCTCGGCATCCGCCAGTGAAATCGTGGCAGGCGCATTGCAAGACCATAAACGCGCCACGATCATGGGTAGCCAATCGTTCGGTAAAGGCTCGGTGCAAACCTTCCGGCCTTTGGGCCCTGACACCGGTCTAAAAATCACGACATCACGGTATTACACACCCAACGGACGCTCCATCCAGGCCAAAGGCATCGTGCCAGACTTGATGGTGGATGAAACCGAAGAGGGCAGTCCTTTCGCGGCATTGCGTATGCGCGAGGCTGATTTGGAAAAGCACCTCTCCAGCGGACAAGGCGAAGAGAAGAAGGACACCGCTCGCGAAAAAGCCCGTGAGGAGGCACTGAAGCGCCTGGAGGAAGAGTCACGCAAACCCGCCTCGGAGCGTAAAGTGCCTGAGTTTGGCTCAGACAAAGACTTTCAGCTGATCCAGGCCATCAACCACCTGAAGGGCAAGCCTGTTCTGGTCAGCAAGACCCAGGTGGAGCGCAAAGAAGAAGCCAAAGACAACTGACCGGTCGATGCAGGACGAGGCACTGCTGCGATATTCGCGGCACATCTTGCTCGATGAAATCGGGATCGAAGGACAGACCCGGATCTGCGACAGTCATGTCTTGATAGTGGGTGCGGGCGGACTAGGTGCCCCCGCTGCTCTGTATCTTGCGGCTGCGGGAGTCGGTCAGATCACACTGACAGACCCCGATGTTGTTGACCTGACAAATTTGCAGCGGCAAATCATCCACTCAACGGATGCGATTGGCCGACCCAAAGTGGCTTCTGCGGCCGGCAGTCTTGCTGCTATCAACCCGCTGACCCAAGTCCATCCTTTGCAAATTCGAGCCGATACCGACTGGCTGCTGGCTCACGTGGCGCAGATGGATGTGGTGCTGGACTGCAGTGACAATTTCGAAACCCGCCAAGCAGTCAATGCGGCGTGTGTCCATCATCGGGTACCACTCGTTTCAGGAGCGGCTATCCGGTTTGCCGGACAAATCACCGTCTTTGACCATCGCACCCACCACGCACCTTGCTATGCGTGCGCGTTCCCACCCGACGACGCGCCACCGGCGACTCAATGCTCCACCATGGGTGTTTTCGCACCTCTGGTCGGAATCATCGGTGCCATGCAAGCGGCTGAAGCGCTCAAACTGCTGCTACAAGTTCCGGGCACCCTTACGGGCCGGATTTTGTTGCTGGATGCACTGTCGATGGAATGGAGCGATATGCGACTGCCCCGCAATACCGCTTGCACTGTTTGCGGAACCTCCAGTGGCCACAACTAGCCTGATCCCGGGAAAGGCATGGGTCCACGTGCCGATCACAATGGGTTACGACCGTTTTCCGGAACTGCTCGTCGACGAGAAAAAAGAGTTCCTGGACGACAAACTTGCGCGCGGAGTGCGCCTGTTCTTTACGCATGATCCCCATTGTGCGTTGGGCACTCTGGTTCGTGATGCCCAGGGCAAGTATGCGGTAGCCGACGAACAGGCTGACCTGGTCGGCGTGGCGCTCAACTGAAGAATCCCGATTTGATCAAGCGCAAGGCGGCGACGATTCGTCCTGCCAAACTATTCCTACATTGAACCCGAGGAAAATCCATGAAATTGATCGCATTGATTGCTTCGCTGGCGCTCGCCGCCGGTGCGCAGAAATTTGGTGAGACCATTCCTGAAGGCCAGCAAGCCAGTGCGCTGGCGCCGGCAATTGCCGCTTATGAAACGGACGACAGTGAGCCCAGGCTCTACACTGGCCGAGTCGGCAAAGTCTGCCAGGCCAAGGGCTGCTGGTTGCAGTTGATTGACGGCGATGTGATGGCGCGCGTCAAGACCGACCACAAGTTCTTCGTACCGAAGGATCTTGCCGGCAATGCCCAGGTGCTCGGCAAACTCGTCCGCATCGAGCTCGACGCCGAACAAGCGGAGCACTTCGCCAAGGAATCGAATGACGGCAGCAAGCCAGGTCATGAGTTCCAGATCAAGGCCGTTGCCGTAGTGGTCCAGGAATGACCCAACGATCGGGTCGCAGACGGTTCCTGGGGCAGATGGGTGGTATTGGCCTGGGTGGTCTGCCCCTTGCCGGCATGCTGTTGCAGGGTTGTTCGGGCACCGCGGTGCGAACTCAGTCAGCGGGCTACGGACAACTGAAACCGGTTGCGGATGCCACCACTGGATTGCCGTTGTTGCGGTTACCGGAAGGCTTTCGGTATCGGACATTCGGCTGGGTCGGTTCACCACTCGTCGGCGGCTTCCGCACACCCAAGGCCCACGATGGCATGGGCATCGTGCGGACCGAGGGCCGCAAACTCACGCTCATTCGGAACCACGAAATCGTCACTGATCAAGGCGCCTTCGGACCAAGCGGCTTGAGTTACGACGTTGCTGCGGGTGGGGGCTGTGTGGCGTTCGAGTTCGATACCGAGACCGAACAGGTCAGCGGTGAACGTTGTGTCCTTTCGGGAACCGTGGCGAACTGCTCCGGAGGAGTCACACCCTGGGGTACCTGGTTGTCCGGCGAAGAAATTGTCCGGATCGATGGCCGGACCATGGACACGATGAAACCTGCGGCACATTTGGCCGGATGGCAGCGTGACCACGGATTCATGTTCGAGGCCCATCCCGACAGCCCGGCAGTCCCTTTGCCGATCAAGTCTGCCGGATTGTTCAAGCATGAGGCCGCAGCCATTCATGCGGACAGCGGCGCGGTGTACTTGACCGAGGACAATCAGCCCGAAGCCGGTTTTTACCGGATGACGCCCAAGGTACCCGGGCAACTGCTCGAAGGCGGCGCATTGCACATGCTCGCCGTCAAGGGGCGTCAAGACTTGCGCCGTGGCTTGCGAGTCGGCGACTCGTTCGAAGTGTTCTGGGTCGAGGTCGACGAGCCTGCGCGCGGCCACAGCCCCGGGACCCGTGATGGACGAGGGGTTTTTGCTCAGGGATTTGCGAAGGGTGGCGCTCAGTTCACGCGCGGTGAAGGCTTGTGCGTGGATGGTGACGTGGTGTGGTTCACGTGCACGATTGGCGGCAATGCGGGCCGAGGCCAGATCTTTGCGCTCAATGTGCGTGAACAACAACTCACGCTGGTGTTCGAAGCCGGGATCGGTGACCAACTCGACATGCCGGACAATCTGGTGGTCAGCCCGCAGGGTGCTTTGCTCATCTGCGAAGACAACGACCTGATCCGACCTCAGAAATTGGTCGGCATGCGCCCGGATGGCTCGGTTTTTGATTTCTGCGAGAACAACGTCAACCTGAAGGCGACACCTTTGCCGGGTTTTCCCCAGGAAGACCTGCGCTGGGAAGAATGGGCCGGCGCATGTTTTTCGCCCGATGGTCGCTGGTTGTTCGCCAACATCTACAGTCCCGGTTTTACCGTGGCGATCACCGGACCCTGGCAAGATGGACCGCTCTGACATCACCGCGGCTCCGCCGAAACTGTTCCTGGCCTCGCAGTCACCGCGACGCCAGGAATTGCTCCGCCAACTCGGTCTCTCGTTCGACGTGCTCGACACGACCATCGAGGAGCGACAAATCCCCGGCGAGTCGGCACTCGAATATGTTCGACGCGTGGCACGAGAAAAGGCCGGCGCCGGATGGCTGCAGGTTGCGGACATCCCCGGCGCGGTGGTGCTCGGTTCGGATACGGAAGTTGTGCTGGATGGTGTGGTGTTCGGCAAACCCATCGACCGCGAAGACGCCCGGCGAATGTTGATGTTGTTGTCGGGGCGAACCCATGAAGTCCACACTGCAGTGGCAGTGATCAGTGCAGTACGCGCGTCGGATGTGTTGCATACATCCAGGGTTCGGGTTGCAGACTGGCCGGAAACTGCGATGTCGTCTTATCTCGATAGTGGCGAGTCCATGGGCAAGGCCGGCGCC
>JBEIPT010000388.1:0-3792 GCA_040376895.1 Lysobacteraceae bacterium
CCGGTTTCGGCGCGATCGGCAATCGGCCGGGCACCACGTTCATGAGCTTCGCCAATGTCCTGAACTCGAATGCGGTGGAAGTCACGTCCTGGGCAGAAAACTCCAATGACCTCAATCACCGCACGATCAGTGGACTGGCGACTACGGCCCTTACCGGCTTTGTCTGCACTGCGCCAAACGGCAGCAATCCATGCGAGCGTGCCAGTTCGCGCATGCAAAGTGGCTGGATCAATGACACCGAGATCGGTCTTGCCTGGCAATCCGCAGCGGTGGGCGGGAGAACCAAACCATTCACACGGGTCCTGATTCTCAGTCGCACCAATCTCACGGTGATTTCTCAGCTCGATATCTGGAGCAACGATCTCGCCTGGTTGTATCCGTCGTTTGCGGTCAACGCCCGAGGTCATGTGGTCGGCACGATCAACCTACTTGGGGGCTCATTACACAACAGTCTCGTGTCCTTGATTCTGGATGACTACACACCCGACATTGCGACGAACGGATGGGAGGGGTACACCATCTGGACCGGCGATCTTTCGGGCACTGCCTGGGGCGATTACAACGGCGCCATGCCGCACGAACGTTATCCGAATACCTGGCGGGGCATCGGACACAGCAAGAGTGTTTCTAACGCCAATCCGGTCAGCTTCTGGGTGGGTCGAGAACGTGATGTCCAGTTGCCCCTGACGGTGACCCGCAGCGGTTCGGCCGCAGCGCTTGGCACTGTGCAGAGCAGTATTGGCGGGATTGTCTGCGGCAGTCAGTGCAGCACGACGATGCTCGTCGGTACTCAGGTCGTGCTGACTGCGACGGCACCTGCCGATGTCGGTTTTGCGGGCTGGACGGGAGCCTGCTCTGGCACTGCGCCATGCCTGCTCGACATGGCCAGTGCCACAACGGTCGATGCACAATTTGTGGCGCTTCCGCCGTTGTTGGTCGATGGCTTCGAAGGTCCATAGTTGCCTTGCGTCAGCCAATCACGTCCACCAGAAGCGGATGACGTGGAAGTACACCGGTGCCGCGAACACGAGTGAATCGATTCGATCGAGTACACCGCCATGGCCTTCGATCAGGTGGCCCCAGTCCTTCACGCCGCGGTCGCGTTTGATGGCACTCATGACCAGACCGCCGAGGAAGCCCATGATGCAGACCACGAAGGCGATGACCGCAGCCTGTTGCATCGTGAACGGCGTCAGCGAATACAACGCAGCGCCGAGTGCGGTGGCGCTGAGAATGCCGCCGATGAGTCCTTCCCAGGTCTTGGATGGAGACAATCTCGGTGCGAGCAGATGTTTGCCGAACAACTTGCCGAAAATGTATTGCAGCACGTCACTGCCCTGGACAACGATGATCAGGAACGCAATCAGCATCAGGTTGCGGCCGGAGTAACCGTTGATCTCGAGGGTGACGAGAGCGGGCACATGCGACAGGCAGAACACGCAGATCATCAGGCCCCATTGCACTTTGGCTGCACGTTCGAGGAATCGCGTCGTGTCGGCCGAAAGGGCCGCAAGGATCGGCAGCAGCAGGAAGGCATAAACCGGGATCATGATCGACCAGAGTCCGTACCACTCGATCCAGACCAGAAAGAACTGAACCGGCAGCGCAATGAAGAAGCTGACCGCCAGTGCGGCGTGATCCCCCCGCCTGGTCTGGGTCAGTGTGATGAACTCACGCAGTGCCAGAAACGACACCAGCGCAAACAGGACGATCACACCATCGCGGCGGAACAGGAACGCCACGCCCAGCAAGCCCACCATCCACCACCAGGCGTTGATGCGTGCGATCAGGTTGTCGATGACGCCGTGCGGTTGGCCCTTCGCCACGCGCCAACGGAGCAGGGCGGCAATCGTCGAGGCGAAAGCCAGTACAGCACTGGCCACGGCAAACACGCGCAATGGCTCGTTGTTCCAGAGGCTGTTCCAGTCAATCGTCATGGTTTCGGTCCGGATCGAGTTCGAGCAGTGCGTTGCGGGCACGTTCCAGGAACGTCGCCTTGTCTTCGCCGGCAAAACGGGGCAGCGGCGCGCCAAATTGGAGCGAGCAGATCAGCGGCAGCGGAATCAGTTCACCCTTGGGCATGACACGGTTGAGATTGCTGATCCATACCGGGACGAGTTCTGCATCGGGAACGGCTTCGCCCAGATGGAACAGGCCGCTCTTGAAGGGCAACAGGCGCGCGTCGGTCTGGTTACGGGTGCCTTCCGGGAACAGGATCAGCGAGTCGCCACTGTTCAGTGCCGCAGCCATTTGTCCGACCGGATCCTGTCCCTCGCGCTTCACCCGGTCAATCAGTACGGCGCGAAACACGCGTCCGCCAACAAAACGCTTGAGGGCGTTGCTGTTCCAGTAGTCGGCGCCGGCTACGGGTCGAGTACGGCGCCGCTCATGGGCCTGCAGGCAAGACCACAGCAGGACAAAGTCGCCATGGCTGTTGTGGTTCGCGAAGTAGACCCGTTTGCCACGTGCGTCCAGCGGTGCTCGCCACCAGGCATGGGCGCCGGTCAGTGTCCGCGCGAACGTCACGATGGCTTGGCCGATCAGTCCCTCAAACATCAAAGCTCCCGAAATGCGCCATGATCGGCAACAGCAGGCATAGCGTAGTCAACAAACCTTGCCAGCGCACCAGCCTTCGCAGACCCTGCACCCGATCGGCGATGCTCCGTGGCGTGGTCTTCGGCGCCCCGGATAGATGGATCCTGTGCAGGGCTTCATCAAAAGCCTGCGGACTCAATGTGCCTCGGGCAAACAGTTCGAACACGCGCATGTCCACATACAGTCGGGTTGCCCAGAGCATTTGCAGCGCCAACAATAGCCACGCCAATGAGTGGAATGTCCCGCTATCTGTTCGAACCCCGGCCAATGTCCACATCAGTGCCAGTGCCGACAGCGCAACAGGCAAAACCTGAAGGCGAAGCCCATGGGCCGTTGACAGGCACAGTGCAGAGTCGTCGGCATCGAGACTCAAATGAGTGACCCCAGCGTCTGACATTGGATCGGTGACAACACGATCTTCGGACGGACACGGCGAATGCGGTTGATGGTGTCATCGATGTCGTGGCTGCGACCGGTGGTCAACAGCCACTCAGCCACGGCTGAGGCACTGCGTGAGTACCCCAGCGCGCAACACACCAGCACTGGGCCGGAAGTTTGCCTGGCTGCTTCGATCGCGGCCGCAGCTGCTTGAAGTTGGGTGGCGTCCTGTGGCACGAGGTCAAGGCAGGGCAGAGCCGTGATCGATGGCCCGACTGCCGCAGAGGGAAACTCCGGAGCCAAGTCGATGATGTGCCCGAAGCGATGACGCGTCTTCGCGTCGGGCCAGCGCCCGAGAAAGACCCCATCCTGCACCTCAACGGCCCCGGGCTCGCCGCGGGTCCACAAGGTCCGATTCAGCCAGGCGCCCCCGTGATAAGGCGCCAACAACCAGCGGGCAGCGAGCGAGGTCTCGCCGCGTGAGGACTTCTGGAATCCTGCAGCGCCAAAAAAAGCGTAATTCATGGCCACCAATGCCAGTGCCAACGAGGGCCACGCCAACAGCCAAACCTGGCGGGGGAAACACGCAACCAGGGCAAACAAGGCGACCGCGCTGATTCCGTAAAGCAAGGCCAGCGTCACGCGTCGACGCGTTGGTGCACCATGGAAGCGGGGCGGTGCCTGGTCCGTGTCGGGGATGCTGTCGATCGCGGCGGAGCTCGGCGATCGGTGGCCGGACTGCGCTGACGACCTCACCCCGCAGATGGCGTTCGCGATGCGATCGACGGTCGGTCGGTACGACGCCACCGCGCGCGCCCG
>JBEIPT010000127.1:0-9252 GCA_040376895.1 Lysobacteraceae bacterium
AAGCTCAGTCTTCACATCCGAGTAACCTCTACCCCAACATCAGGATTTGCCTCATGCGTTGCAATGTCCGTCTACACCTGTAGACTTGCTTCGTCTACACATGTAGCCCAAAATCATGCAACTGCCCGAATCCGAACTTGCTGTCATGGACCTCCTGTGGGTCGAAGCCCCTCAAACGTCCGAATCGTTGATCACGAAGTTGGGCGAAACTCGCGGCTGGCAACCGTCGACGGTGAAGACCTTGCTGTCGCGACTGGTTTCGAAGGGCGCGCTGCGCGCTGAACGCGACGGCCGACGATTCATGTACTGGCCAGCGTGGCAACGCAGCCAATGCGTCAGTCAGGCTACCCGGACCTTCCTTGAATCCTGGTTCGGCGGCCAGTTGACGCCTTTGGTGGCCCACTTGTCGCAGCACCGAACCTTGCGTCCCGCAGAGCGCAAAGCGCTCGCCAATTTGTTGCGCGATCTGGAGAACAACCGTGATGCCTGATGCCCTGGGTCTGCTGATTTGGTTCAACCTCGGTTTGCTGATTGTCCTCATGCTGCGATCCGTCTGGCATCGGACCTCATGCCCGTCAGGCGCCTATACCCTGTGGTTACTGCCCTTGCTGCTTGTGATCGGAGCTGCATTGCCACTCGCGCCGGAAGTTCGGGTCCTGCAAGTCACTGCGTTGCCCGTTCTAGCCGAACCAATCCAGACCACAGTGGCCGACCTTTCCCGATTTTCGTGGTGGGCCTTCGCCGAATGCTGGTTACCTCGGATCTCCGCAATGGGTTCACTCGTCCTGGCGCTGCTGATGGTGCGTCAACACCTGACCTTCCGGCGCGGGCTCGCCAACAGCCAATCGTTTGTGGACGTGCGGTGTCCCGAATTGCCGATTCGCCGCGCAGCGTTCGGCCCTGCACTGATCGGCGTGACGAATCCGATGCTCATTCTGCCCCACGATTTCGAATCGAGGTTTACCCCTCGCCAACAGACCTTGGCCATCACGCACGAAGTTGCCCATTGGCGTTCCGGCGACGTGCCGATCAGAACGCTGGCTTGGGCCATGGTCGTGCTGCAATGGTGGAATCCGCTCGCGTGGTGGTCCCTCGCCCGTTTCATCGAGGATCAGGAACTCGCCAACGACGCTCGCGTTCTGTCGGCGTGCCCGGGTTCGGAACATGACTACGCCGGCGCACTCGTGAAGTCTTTTTCGGTACCGATGCCTCCGCTGGCTTGCGCCATGCACCCCACCCATCCGTTGATCTGGAGAGTTTCCATGTTGAAATCACATTCGACCCATCGTGTCGCTCGTCGCTGGATGAACTTGCTGACCGGAATGATGTTGCTGTCCATCGCCGGACTCGCCATCGCATTGGATCCAACACCCGAACAGACTCCGGCCGAGCCGTTTACGGTCGCCATGGATGTTCAGATCGACGAAGGATCCAAGTCCAGTTTTGCGGTAGCGGGGCCTGCAGGTGAGTCGATGGCGGCATCCATCGACGCTGACGGCAGCAATGTGCTCCTGGCACTGACAGTCAAGCCGACCGAAACTGCTGGCCATGTGCTGGTCGAGACGAGCATCCATCGTGACGGCAAGCTGGTCGCCGAGCCGGCGCTGCAAGTGGCGATCAATGGCGAAGGTCGAATCCAGGCCGGAACAGAAGTCGACGGCCGGTTCGAGGGAGTCCGGGTGGATCTGAAAGTGTCCGAAGGGCTTCCGCAACAAGCCGACGCAGAGCCTGCACAGCCCGCAAAGCTGCGTTTTGCGGAAGCACCCGCCTGGCAATCCGGCGTGTCATGGCTGAACAACGATCCATCCGCCGACGGTTGTTGAACGCCACTTCAGCGCCTGCCCACACCGCCCACCACCAGCCACACGGCAATCAGCACGAGGCTACCGAGAGCCAGCGGCAAAGCCGGCACGCGACCGCGTGACGGCTTTGCCTCAGGCGAAGCCGTCACGGGTTCAACGGCACGCTGTCGTTCCGCTTCGAGCAATTCGGCCATACGACGCATCGTGTCGGCTCCGAGTATTTCGCCACTCAGACGTTCGTACTCCAGACGCGACTGAAAGGCCTCGTTGCCCAGCCCACCAGCGAGCAGCACTCGCGACTGGACATCCAGTGCCAGTCGCTCAAGCAGGCGCATTTGGTCACGACGCGCCAGCACCAGTGCTTCATCGATATCCTGCTGCGCCAGATCCGTCTGGCCTTGCGCGAGACGAAACTCTGCGCGCTCGATCAGGGGCTCGATGATTTCCTTCGGGTCGCCCAAGCCGCGCGCCACGGTAATCGATTCCTCGATGAGCCGATCGGCCGCCGCCACATCGCCGCGACGACGCGAGGTGATGGCCAGCAACAGGCCAGCGGACGTGGCAGCGGGTTTCAAACCGCGCTTCTGCGCATGGTCATAAGCCATCCTTGCCTGCGCCTCAGCCTCGTCTACACGCCCTTGCTTGAGCAACGCACTGGCCAGGTTGCTTCGCGTGTTGAGGATGTTGTCCTGATTCCTGGGAAGGTCACCGATGCGCATGGCCTCGCGGAACTGCCGCTCCGCCTCGACGGCATCATCCAGCGCCAGGTAGATCAGACCCAGCGAATCGAAGGAATTGGCAATCAGGTTTTCGCGCGCCGATTCAACGAACAGCGGATGGGCTTCGCGCTGGAAGGCCAGAGCCTTGAGCAAGCCACCCCGGTTCTTCTCGATCAGTGCCAGATTGCCAAGGGTCTGAGCCATGCCGACGCGATCATTGATGCTGCGCCGGATGGTCAAGGCGTTCTCATAGTGGATCGTCGCCGAGCGGATATCGCCTCGTCGTTTGGCCAGCACGCCCAGATCATTCAGTGCCTGCGCTTCGTCCTTTCGGGCGCCGGATTTGCGTGCGGCATCCAGCACACGCTGGGCCGACGATTGTGCATTGGCGTAGTCACCGCGCAGGAAAAACCGTCGGCTGCATTCGCGCCAGGCCAACAGTGCCCAATCGATATCACCAAACGTGGCGGCCTGATCTGCAAGCACCAGCATCTCGCCCAGATTCACCGCATCATCGCGACCGAGTCCGAACTCGGCCCGTTTCAGCTTGATTGCCGCCACTACACTTGCTCGCGTGGCCGGACCGATGGGCATTGCTTCGAGTTCGGTCCGATATTGCCGTTCGGCCTGCGCTGCGTCGTTCCGGATGGCATCGGCGACTGCCTGCCATTCACGTGCTGCATCAGACTCGGCCCGGAGCAACTCCGACGACAACAAACCGACCACCGCGCACCACACCAGACCCAAGCGCAGCATCCAGGCTGGCCGGAACATCATGCCCTACCGACCGCCGCCAAAACGGCGACCAAAGAAGTCCCCGTCGTTCCAGCGAGGCGCCATCGGATCGTTCGCGATCAACTCGGCAAGCCGGGCATTCACGCGGGCCATCCGCTCGGCATCGGACCACACCACCGGCAAGTCCAGATCATCGGAGGGTTGGTGATAGTCCTCATTCAGAAACGTCGTCGCCAAAGCCTTGGCGTCGGTCTCGGGATCGACGGACTGATAACCACCGTCCACGTACACAGCTGGAATTCCTTGCCGGATGAACGCAAATTGATCCGAACGGACAAACACATTCTCTTCCGGCGACGGATCCGGCGAGACTTCGACGCCGATCTCTCCCGCCGCCTGGCGCATCAAGCGTTCGATTGTCGAGTGCTCCATGCCGATCGGTGTGACGTCGCGCGTCGGCACGAGCAGCATGGGCATGTCCATGTTGATGTTCGCGACCACTTTCGGAACCGTCGGCGTACGCGCAAATCGCAGAGCACCCAACAGTCCCTTTTCTTCGGCCGTGGTCGCGACAAACACCAAGGATCGCTGGAGCTGCGGTTTCGCTGCTGCAAGCCGAGCGGTTTCCAGCAGGATCGCGATACCGACAGCGTTGTCCTGTGCGCCGTTGTAAATGCTGTCACCAGCCACTGCAGCACCGATACCCAGATGATCGAGATGTGCCGTCAACGCAATATGCTGGTTGGCTTTCTGGCCCGTGCCAGGCAAACGGGCAACGACATTGCGACTGGTGACCTGATCGAGTTTCTGGCGCAGCACCAGCGTCACGCGTTGGTTCAACTCGAAAGCTTTGCTCTCGCTGCGGGCATGGGCCGCCACAACGTCTTCCCATGCCACATTACTCTCGGCAAACAGTTTGGGCGCCGCAGCGGCGCTGACCGATGCGCGCACCTTCAGCTCCGGAAAGGTATCCAGCACGCTGCCATCGGACTCAAGCAAACGCATGCTCGGGTTCTGCCAGTTGGCGGCGCCCTTGGCCCACGGTCGGCGTGACTCGTCAGCGGGATCACCGATGCTGATCATGCCCACCGCACCGAGCCTGACCAGCGTTTCCGATTTCGTCAGTGACGACGCATGGAATGCACGTTCGTCACCCGGAAACTTGTCCGGGGCATTGCTGAAGAACACGGCAATCTTTCCATGCAGGTCGACACCCGCAAAATCATCATGCCCGAGTTCCGGCGCCTGGACTGCCTGTCCGACAAATACCATCGGCGCCGTCATTTCGACTGCGGCGGATTCATAGGACACACCCGGAAGGAACTCATCCTGGAATTTCAGCCGTACGCGTTTGCCTGGCGCCAAGAGCTGCATCTGCGCGCCTTCGCGCTCGCGCACGGCACGCATCATCGCCACTTGCTGATACCACGAGCCGTCATCTCCGCCCGGCTGCAGCCCGATGCCCTGGAACTGCGCGGCGACATACGCCGCAGCAAGATCGAATCCGCGGGTACCGGCCTCGCGCCCTTCCAGCAGATCGTCGGCCAGGAATCGCACATCGGCTTCGATCGCACGTTGCGCCAACTGGCTGTCGCGCGCGGGTGTCGTGTCAACCGTGCAACCGCCCAGCAGGACAGTCATCAGCACCGACAGCGGGATCATTCCACCGCCGTGCCTAAGTGTCATTGGGGCCCCAACAGCGCAGCCACTTCCGTGATGCCGGGCATGTCGGCCTCCAGATCCCGAGCCCGACCCCACGCGGTGCGCGCGGCATCACCTTGCCCGTCGGCCAGTTTTTCGCGCGCCTGCTCGAGGTACGACACCGCAAGGCGTGTTCGCATGTCGGCACCGGTCGGTTCGTTCGGCGCCAGGTACAGGACGGTATCCAGATACTCGTAGGCCGCATTGAGACGGCCACCGCTCAGGGCTTGTTCAAACAGGATCTTCGCCTTCGGCGGCAATGCGGCGATGCCGGCCTTGGCTTTGGCGTTGGTGCGGTCGATCGCCAACACGCTGCGATACTTGTCATGGGCGTTCTCGGCAACCGGTTCGATCAGATTGCCCGCGGCCATCAATCGTTCGGCCTCACCCAGCAGCTTGTCGATCTTCTGCATTTCGCTGATCGTCAGCACTTTCGTCTTCGACTGGATTTCGATGCGTTCGGCGGATTCCCGCAGGTCCGACTTCAATTGGCGGACATCGTTGCCGCTGGCGCCGAGTTCTTCGGCCTTCTGCAACAGACGCTTTGCGCCATCGATGTCACCCTTGTTCAAGTAGGTGCGCGATTCGCCGATCAATTCGCTGGCGATCCGCGAGATGTTGTTTTTCGCACGCAGGTTGTTCGGGTCGCGTTCCAGTACCGAACGCAGGATCGACAGCGCGTTGTTGTTCGCAGGCTGGTAGAAGGCACGCTCGGTGATCAACTGTTCGGCGCGGCGCAAGTCGTTTTCAATCGACTCCTGAGCATCCGACTGACCGTCGGCGATCCGCGGACGCAGATTCGACAGACTGACGTGGTTGGCACTGACGCGCGCGATTTCATCGACCAGTTGGCGCGCCGTCGCGAAGTCACCGTCGTCCACTGCCTTCTCGGCCTGCAAAGCGACTTCGTTCAACGCCTCCTTCTGGCCTTTTACGGCGTCGAAGTTGCTGGCGTCGTCATCGATGACCCGCTTGAACAGATCAAGCGCGCCATCCGCACCGATCAGGCGTTTCTCGACCAATGCCGCCTGCGCACGAACCATCAGGTCCTCGATGTTCTGCGCCGCGGATTCCTTGTCGTTGAGATGCGACTCCAGTTGTTCAACCTGCGCGCCACCGCCGAGCACTTCCTTGGCCATACCCAACAACTCGCGGGCACGGTCGTATTCGCCTGCACTGACCCGATCGGTGGCATCCATCACGAGTTTGTTGCCGACGTTGCTGATGCCGACCTTCGCCGTGGAGTTGTCGGGATCGACGGCGATGACCTGACGATACAGCTCAAGCGCACTGTCCGGCGCGCCGTAGAACCGCTGCTCGCGCACAGCTGCCTCGGCCTTGGCAAGATTCTCGGCCACGTCACCCGGCGAAATCATCCGGCCCAGGGGTTCGCGGAACAGGACAACAAGCCCGATCAGGACGACCACGCAGATTCCGGCGATCAGCGGCCACAGCGGTCGGTTGCCCCGGTCCGGAACCGGACGCGACTGCAATGGACGCGGTCGACGGTCACTCCCGGTCACATCCTCGACCCGTCCGAGCGATGGCTCGGAGCGGGCACCTGAAACGTTGTTGGGCTTCGGCGTGGCACCGGCCTGCAAACGCTGGGTGCGGGAGTGCTCGGCCATGACCTTGCGCCGATAGTTCTCGCTCGGCACTGCAATCTGCGGGAACTGGCCTTCGGCGATGTCCATTTCGATTTCGCGGATGATGTCCGCGATTTCTTCGCCGCTCTGGAACCGCTCTTCCGGCAGTTTCGCCATCATGCGATCGAGCAAACCCTGCAATGCCTGCAATTGCACGGGAAGACGCGGCACCGGTTCGGTGATGTGCATGATGCCGATCGCGAGCGGATCATCGGCCTGATACGGCACACCGCCGGTCAGCATTTCGTACAGCACGACACCCAGCGAGTAGAGATCGGCTCGCCCGTCCAGCGGGCGACCGCGAGCTTGCTCGGGGCTCATGTAATAGGGGGTACCGATGACCGAACCGGTTCGGGTCATGCGCGTCGCCGAATCGCTGGCGCGCGCAATGCCGAAGTCGGTCAGTGCCGCGGTACCGTCGTCATGCAGCAGAATATTGTCGGGTTTGACGTCGCGATGAACAAAACCCTTGCTGTGTGCATAACCGAGTGCGGTCGCGATTTCGCGCACCACACGCAGAACAAAAGTCGCTTCGAGCGGATGTTTGTCCTCGATCCGGGGTGAACCACCGGGCAGGAACTCCATCGCAATGTAGTGAATGTCGTTGTGACGGCCGACATCATGCACACCGACGACATGCCGGTGATGCAGCTTGGCTGCAATCCGCGCTTCGCGCAGGAACCGTTCGCCGAAGTTGGGATCGACCATCAAGGCCGGTGACATGACCTTCAAGGCAACTTCGCGGTCGACCGATTCCTGCAGGGCAAGGTACACCGTCGCCATGCCGCCACGGCCAAGCGTCTTGATGATTCGGTAGCCTGGGATTTCGATCACGCGTGTCCTGAGCCGCTCATGGGAATTACCGCACAAATCGCATACTTGCAGGAAGGTTACCATTACGCGCTTGAACTTCCAGCGGTAGCTGCTTGTTTCGCACCGCCGGACGCCACGCACTCAAATTCTGACGTAAGTGCTTGATTAAACGAGCACGAGCACTCTCAATCACCCCAACACCGTCAAGATTCGGCCGGTCAAAACTAGCCTGATAACATGGTGACCTTGCCAAGGAGACCGAACATGGCCGAATTTTATGACGATCGTCGCCAGGAACCCCGTTTCGAAGCCGGTGGCGAAGCGGAGGTCGAAATTGGTGGCAACCGCGTTCGTGGCGCCCTCATCGACTTGTCCATCAACGGGTTGAAGATGCAGAAACCGCAAGGTTTTGGTGCGCCCGATGGCAGCCGCTTCAAGCTGACGCTGCTGTTTCCCGAATGCCCGCCCTTTGCCGCCGACGTGCTGCTGGTCCGGACCAACGTCGACACCATCGGCGTTGAATTCATGGACATGCCACCGCGCGACTTCGCCGGCCTGACCGAACTGATCGAGCGATTCCACAGCTCGCGCAACATCTCTCAAATGGATGCCGATGGCCCGACCCAGGGCAAACCTGCATGATTCTGCGAACCGTGGCTTTGCTGGCGCTGGCCAGCCTGCTGGGCGGGTGTTCCGGGCTGACGCCGGTGACGATCAAGGGACAAACATACCAGGTCGAATTGGCACTGGACGACGAACAAAGGACCCGCGGACTGATGTTCCGGACCGAAATGGATGCCGACCACGGCATGCTGTTCGTGTTTCCGAACGAAGACCGACGTGCGTTCTGGATGAAGAACACCAAGATCCCGCTCGACATCATGTATTTCAACGCCGATCGCCGGTTCGTCAGCGCCCAGTACAACGTGCCCACCTGTTCGGCGGGTGATCGTTGTCCGAACTATCCGAGTGATGGCGCCGCGAAGTACGTCCTCGAACTGAATGCAGGAGTCGGCAAGGCGCTGAGCCTGTCGCCCGGCGACGAACTCGGAATGCCCGACGGCATTCGCCCTCGCGATTGACCGCAGACAGAACCACGGATGACTTCATGATGACGTTTTTGCTGGTGTTGTTCCTTTGGGTGTTTTCCGTGTGTCTGCATGAATTTGCACATGCCGCCGTGGCGTATCGAGGTGGCGATATCAGCGTCAAGGAAAAGGGTTACCTCAGCCTGAACCCGCTGAAATATCTGCACCCGGTAAACTCCGTCCTGATGCCGGTGGTATTCCTGCTGATTGGCGGCATCGGCCTGCCCGGCGCGGCGGTCTATATCGAAAGGCATCGGCTGAAGAATCGGCAATGGGAGTCCGCGGTGTCACTTGCCGGACCCGCCGCAAACCTGGCCTTGTTGCTGGTGATCGGATTGCTGTTTCAGGTGTCGGCTGTCGCTGATCATCCGGTTGCGCCGGCTCTCGCGTTTCTGGGGGTGCTGCAAGCCAGCGCGGTGGTCCTGAACATGCTGCCGCTGCCCGGCCTCGACGGATACGGCGCCCTGTCGCCTTGGCTCGCACCAGACCTGCGTCAGCGCCTCGATGGCATGGCCGGCTGGGCCTTCATCGCGCTGCTGATCCTGATGATTGCGGTGCCGGCATTCGGCCAGGCATTCTGGAGTGTGGTCGCCCTGCTCGCCAAGATCGTCGGCGTGCCGCTATGGTTGTCTGCCGAAGGTTATCGGCAGTTCAAGTTCTGGTAACGGGCGCCCAACCACAGGGCCAGCACCAGCCAGGCCATACAGACCGGAATCGCTGCAGCCGAAATTGCCGGCAGCGACAGCCC
>JBEIPT010000041.1:0-14189 GCA_040376895.1 Lysobacteraceae bacterium
CAGCCTTGAAGATCGATGATCTGCTGGTTTCCGACCATTACCGCATCGGTGACCCCGGTAGTCTTAGGCTGGGGCTGACCGGAGGCGAAGTCCGGTTTGACTCAAGCCAACAGGAAAGGCGGTGTGGGCTTGTGCGGCGAAAGCAGCGTTGACGAAGGAAGCTCAGGTATGAATCTCATGCTTTCCGCAAGCGGCTAGGCTTCGCTGCGCTCACCACCAGCCTTCACGGGCCGCTGACCCAGGCCAGCTGGCTGAACAGCAAGTACTCCTCGCGGATCGCCTCACAATCGGTGCTCGATGCCCCACCCTGCTATTGGCCCTCAGCTCCAAATCGATTCCAGTTGACTACGTCCTTTGCAGAAGAAGCCAGGACGTGCTTAGGGTCGCTCTTGCAGTAAACAGGACAGATCGCCTGCGAATCCCGCAACCTCACCGCCGCTTGGTAGCCTTGACCCGAGGCTGAAACCGCGCCAAATCCATCCAGTCATGCTTCGGCAACCCGAGCACTTCATCCAGCATCCGCGGCATGAGGCCAGCCGGGACTGCGCTTTCGTTGCACCAGAGGATGGCGATGCCGATGTCCTGGTCGGGCAACAGGCCGACCATCGCGCGGTAGCCTTGTACGGCACCGGCATGGAAGACGAGCGGGTGGCCGGAGTAGTCGAAGACTCGCCAGCCCAGTGCGTACTGTGCGTCGCCTACGCGTTCGCGGCGCCAGGGTGAGTTGGTGGTTTCCTGCGGGGTTTGCACGCGCGGCCGGTGGGCTTCTTCGAGTACGGATTCGGGCACTACGTCGGGTCTGTGGCCCAGTTGCGCGAGCAGCCACTTGGACATGTCGTTGATGCTGGCGTTGACGCCGGCTGCGGGCGGTACGCGGTAGTAGGTTGGCTTGGCGGATAGCGGCACCGAGCCGTTCTTGCTGCGGACATGCGGTACGGCGTAGTCCGGGCTGGCCTCGAGGGCTTCCTTGCCGAACGTCGCGGTGGTCATGTCGAGCGGGTGGAACAGGCGCTTTTCGATCTGGTGTGTGTAGAAGTCGCCGGTGACCGAATACACCACTTCGCCGATCAGGCTGAACGCGACGTTCTGGTAGCTGTAGCAATCGCCAGCCGAGCAGATCGGCGTGACTTCGCCGAGTTTCGGCACGAGGTCGAAGTAACTGGCGTTCTGTTCCAGCAGAGGGTCGAACGTGTGTTTCGGCAGGCCGAGCCGGTGGCTCAGCAGGTCTTCCACACGCAACGCGCCGGTGGCGTTGGCGTCCTTCAATACGAGTGCCGGGACACGATCCTGAACCTTGTCGTCCAGCTGAAGCACCCCGTCATTGACCAGCAAGGCGGCCAGCGTGCCGGCGAATCCCTTGGATACGGACGCGAGGCGGAACACGGTGTCCGGCCCGACCGGCTGACGGGTCCAGACATGGCGCACGCCGTGGCCGGTCGCCCGTAGCACACGTCCGTTGGAAACGAAGGCGACGGCAAACCCCGGGACTTGGCCGGTCTTGGTGATGCCGGCGGTCATCAGGTCGAGTTCACGCACCCAGACTGCTTCTTCCGGGCTCAGTTGCAGTAGTTCAGCGCTCGCCGGGGCCGTGGCCGAAGCAGGCGGCGCAGCCACGGGCGCCGACCACGCCGGAAGCGTGATCAGGCAGGCCAGCAAGGCTTGCGTCAGTCGAAGTGGGAAACACCCTGTTGGCATGGCTCAGTGGTCGATTTGGTTTGCTATGCTCGAAGCAATCACGGCAATGCTAGCAGGCCAGTGGGCAGGTGGTTTCGGGCTGTTCATACTGCCGTCCGTTTTGTTTGCAGAAGCTGTGTGTCCACCAACACCATCGAGAGGTAAAGACCATGATTGCCGGTTTGATTTTCCTGGGCCTGATCGCCGTCATTTTCTTTTGGGGTGTGTCGATCTACAACGGGCTGGTGCGGGCGCGCCGGGGCTTCGAAAACGCATTCGCACAGATCGATGTGCAGCTGACTCGGCGGTACGACCTCATACCCAACCTGGTCGAGATCGCCAAGGGATACATGGCACACGAGAAGGACACTCTGGAAGCCGTGATCAAAGCGCGCAACGCTGCAGTCTCCGGCTTGAAGGCTGCTCACGGCGCGCCGGGCGATGCTGCGGCCATGCAGTCGTTGGCCAACTCTGAAGGGGCGCTTTCCGGCGCACTGGGCCGCCTGTTCGCGCTGTCCGAGGCCTACCCGGATCTCAAAGCCAACCAGAACATGATGCAACTGTCGGAAGAGTTGACCTCGACCGAAAACAAGGTCGCCTTCTCGCGCCAGGCCTTCAACGACAGCGTCACCGGTTACAACGTGCACCGCGAGTCGTTCCCGAACAACATCATCGCAGGGTTCTTCAACTTCAAGGAAGCGGCCGTATTGAAGATTGAAGACGAGGCCAAGCGCGCAGCGCCGCAGGTCAAGTTCTGATGACCTGACGTCGCACTGACGCCGATCGACGATGAACTTCTTCGAACAGCAGCACCTGGCCCGCCGGCAAACCCGGCGGTTGGTTTGGCTGTTCGCGCTGGCCGTGATCGGCGTGGTCGTGGCGGTCGACGTGGTGCTCGTGCTCATTTTTGCGGCCCTTGAACTGAAGCAGAGCGAAGGGCAGGTGTTCTCGTTCTGGGGTGCCCTGCGTGACCATCCGACTGCCCTGATGGTCACCTCGGTGCTCACGTTCCTGGTCATCACGATCGCATCGATCGGCAAGACCGCTAGTCTGCGCTCGGGCGGAAAGGCCGTCGCGTCCAGCATGGGCGCAACCCAGGTCGGCAGCGGCACCTCGAATCTGCACCACCGTCGACTTCGTAATGTGGTCGAGGAAATGGCCATTGCCTCCGGCGTGCCGGTGCCGGAGATCTACGTGCTCGAACAGGAAGAGGGCATCAACGCGTTTGCAGCCGGATTCACGCCGAGTGATGCCGCTGTGGTGGTGACGCGCGGGGCGCTGGAAAAGCTCACGCGTGATGAACTGCAGGGAGTCGTGGCGCACGAATTCAGCCACATCCTCAACGGCGACATGCGATTGAACATCCGGCTGATGGGCGTGTTGTTCGGCATTCTCGTCGTCGGCCTGATCGGCCGGAAAATCCTCGAGGGCATGCGCCACACGCGTGACAGCAAAGGCCTTGGTCCCATCTTTCTCGCCGCATTGGCGATCATGGTGCTGGGTTATGTAGGGCTGCTCATCGGGCGCATGATCAAGGCCAGCATCTCGCGGTCCCGGGAATTCCTGGCGGATGCATCGGCCGTCCAGTTCACGCGGCAGACCGATGGTCTGGCGGGTGCGCTGAAGAAAGTCGGTGGCCTGGCTCAAGGCTCCAAACTGGAAGCTGGCGAATCCGAAGATGTGAGCCACATGCTGTTTTCGGATGGGGTCGGATTCAGCGGTCTGTTCGCGACCCATCCGCCGCTGATGGAACGTATCCAGAAACTCGACAAACACTTTGATCCGCGCCAGTTCGTCGACATCCACAAACAGTGGGGCGGCAACATCGACGTACTCGCGTTCGATGAAGAAATGGCGCTCGCCGGCAAAAGTGGTCTCGCCCCGAACGCATCGCCCAAACGCGTGGCAGCACCGACGCTGCCCGGCGCCGATACCCAAGTGCGGATCGAAGCGCGTGCGGTATCCCGGCAAGTGGGAAATCCGGCAAACGATGACTACCGGGTTGCCGATCAGTTGCACCATCAGATTCCCGATGCATTGAAGCGTGCGGCACGTGATCCCGTGCAAGCCGAATCCCTCATGCTGGCGCTGATGGTGGATCCCGGTACGCGCGCCGTCCAGTTGCAGTTGATTGCGGCCGAGTTGGGCAAGACATCGGCGCAGCATGCCGATTCTCTGGGCACGAGCCTGGCTGGCCTGCATCCGATGATGCGCCTGCCACTGGCGAACATGGCGTTCCCATCCCTGCGTCGTTTGCCGCGGCCGCGTCTCGATCAATTCATCGCGGTATTGGACCGCCTGATGCATGTCGACGGCCAGGTGCTCCCCTTCGAATTCTGCCTGGCCACGTTGGTGCGGGTGCAGGTTGCCGACTTCCTCGATCCACCGAATGCCAAGGCCGTCGGGCGAAACAAACTCGCCGATTGTCGCGAGCAGGCCATTGGCTTGTTGGCTTTGGTCGCTGAACACGGTCACGACAATCGTGGTGATGCCGAACGTGCGTTTCAGGCTGCTGTTGCCGTGTTGTTTCAAGGTCAGGCGCTGGGGTATCAGCCGCCCGGGGATTGGCGCGCGTTTCTTGACCAGGCGCTGCCGACGCTCGATCGCCTGAATGCCACCGGCAAACAGCTGCTGATCGAGGCGCTGGTGCGCGGGATCAGCCAGGATGGCCTACTGTCGGTGCCGGAAGCGGAGTTGCTGCGGCTGGTTTGCGCTGCACTGCATTGCCCCTTGCCACCGGTCCTGAGTCTCTGAGCACAGATCATGGCGGAAGTAACCGAATTGCTGGAGCGCGCACGACAAGGTGATCCACTGGCCTGGAACCAGGTCGTGGCGCTGATCTATGACGATCTGAAGCGGGTGGCTCGAGGTGTGCTGGCCGGGCGCGGTTCGGCCACGTTCAACCCGACCGTGCTGGTGCACGATTGTTACTTGCGTCTTGCGCGCGCTGGTGCGCACGGCGTGCAGGATCGAGCGCATTTCATGGCTCTGGCGGCGCGCGCCATGCGGCAGTTGTTGTCGAATCATGCCCGCGACCGGATGGCCCAGAAACGAGGCGCCGGGGCGGCCGTCGAAACCTTGTCGGAAGAGGAACGATCAGCCGATCTGGAGGCCGAACATCTGCTTGGCATTTCGACGGCACTGGAACGCCTGGACGCCATCGAACCCAAATGGGTGCAGGTGGTTGAATGCCGCGTCTTCGCCGGGTTGAGCGAACAGGAAACCGCCGACGCACTGGGTACCTCACTCAGGACCGTACAGCGCTGGTATGCCGAGGCGCGTGTCGAGTTGGCGCGGATCATGGCGCCGGATAGGCCGGGCTGACGTGTCGGATACTCCTGATCCGAATGCCGATCCACTGGGATGGCTCGAGTCGCGTGCACTCTGGCAAGGCTCACTGTTTCGCTCGTTGCTCCAGGAAGTGCGTGCCGGTGATCGGCTTCCACCCGGTACACGGCTCGGCAGCTTTCGCATCGTCGAAGAGCTGGGTGCCGGCGGCATGGCCGTGGTCTATCGTGCGCAGCGAGACGATGGTCAGTTCGACCAGTCGGTAGCCATCAAATGTGTGCCGGCCAATCCGAGTACACGCGACATCGAGTTGTTCCAACGCGAACGCCAGATCCAGGCCACGCTGAACCACCCGAACATCGCTCGATTGCTCGATGGTGGCACCCTCGACGGAGGTCGTGCATGGTTGGCGATGGAGCTGGTCGACGGCCAGCACATTGATGCTCACGCCGACTCGAACCAACTCGACTTGCCAGCCCGTGTCCGTCTGGTGCAACAAGTCATCGCGGCCGTGGCGCATGCCCACCAGAGGCTGCTGTTGCATCGGGATATCAAACCGAGCAACGTGCTCGTCGACACTGAAGGTCGAGTCAAGTTGCTCGACTTCGGAATCGCAGGTTGGATTGATGAAAGCGCGCAGGTGCACGCCTATTCCCCTGGCTGGGCAAGCCCCGAGCAGTCGCGCAATGAAACCGTTGGTCCGGCTTCCGATCAGTATCAGATCGGGCTGCTTCTCGGCCGCCTCATTGATCCGTTGTTGCCTTCGACCGGACAACGAACACGCGAACTACGGGCGATTCTTGCAAAGGCTCGTCACGACGACCCCGAGCAGCGCTATCACTCGGTCGCCGAGTTTGGCGCTGAACTCGAACGCTGGCTGGAGGGTCTTCCGGTGCTGGCGATGCGGGGCGGCTGGGGCTACGCATTGAACTGTGCGATCCGCCGACGACCGTGGTTGAGTCTGGGTTCGGCAACGGCCGCCCTGTTGCTGCTTGGATTGCTCATTGGTTTCAACTGGCGGCTGCAGGTGGAGAACGCGCGTACCGAGCGGGCCGCGGCCATTGCCGAGAACGTCAATCGATTCCTGACCGAAGACTTGTTGAGCCAGGCAGATCCCTACAACACGCCGAAGCCGGACCTCAGCGTTCGCGAAGTCCTGGACCGCGCTCGAGCAGGTTTGGGCGGGCGGTTCGTGGGCGAGCCGGGCATCGAAGCCGGCATCCGCGCGACTTTGGCGAGAAGTTATTCGGGCGTGGGCGAATATGACGTAGCCACCCAGGAATACGAGCGAGCCATCGAGTTGGCCGAGGCCATTGGCGAGCATGCACCCGATGAGCTGGGCGCGCTGCGCGCGGAGCGTGCCGACATGCGTTCCCGGCTTGGGGATGTTTCGGCGGCGCTGGCCGAGCTGAAGTTGCTCGGCGAACAAGAGCGGGCAAGAGCCGGAGGCGACAATCGCTTGCAGATCAGTTTCGCGTTGCAGGCCATCGAGATCCAGGTGGCCGCATCGCAGACCGAGACTGCGTTGGCTGCGATCGCGCTACTGCAACCGCGATTGGCCATTCTGGCCGCAGACGACACTCTGCGCATCGAACTCCTCGCCGCGGAAGGTGAAGCAGCGATGCGTTTGGCCAAATTCAGCCAAGGCGATCGGGCCTTGCAGGAGGCGGAAAAACTGGCTGGCAGGTTGCTCGGGGCCGAATCGCCGCGTTTGCAGTTGATCCTCCAGAACCGGGCCATCCTGTATCGACAGATGGGCCAGCTGACACCCGCGCTCGAATTGGAGCGGCGTGTGCTCGCATGGCAGGAACAGCGATTCGGGCGACAACATCCGGAAACTCAGCGCACGCTCAATGAACTCGCCAGCATGCTGCAGGATGACCGCCAGTTCGAACTCGCGGAACAGCTGTTCCGTGAAGTGTTGGCAGAACGCGAACGCAAGCTCGGAGTCGGCAGTGTGCTCACACGCAACAGCCTGAACAACCTCGGTTTGGTGCTGTCGTTGCAGAACAAGCTGGACGAAGCAGAAGTGCACTATCGGCGTGCACTCGACGTCGAGCGTGAGTTGCTGGGTGCGGATGCTTTCGACGTGCTGATCCTGGCGCACAATCTTGCCGGTCTGTTGCGCAAGCGCGGCGAACTGGACGCAGCACTGGCTTTGTCTCGCGACACCGTCGAACGAGCGGAACGGACCCTGAGCGCCGAACGCCACGAGCCCGCGCTGTTTCGGGTCGGCCTGGCGCAGACCTTGCAGAAACTCGGCCGCTACGCCGAAGCCCGAGTCGAATTCACGAGCGCCCGCGAGCGTCTGGCCAAACTGCTCGGCGCCGACCATGCGCGAATTGCGAAACTGGATGAGATGCTGGCCGCGCTGGAAACCGAACGATTGGCACATTGACGTCTGCAGGGCGTCGGTACAATGCCACTTTTGTTTACGTGGAAGCGCCCATGATCACCGACTTGCTGAAACGCTGGCGCAGTGGCGACCGCTCGGTCGAACAGGCGTTGATGGATCTTGCCTATCCGACCTTGCTGGAACTGGCGCGTGCCCAAGCCCGGCGCAATGCCGGCGTGTTGACGCTGCAGGCAACCGAACTGGCGAATGAGGCTTACGAGCGACTGACCGAACAACAATCGGTGAGCTGGCAGAATCGCGACCACTTTTACGCCATTGCGGCCACCGTGATCCGGCGGGTCGTGGTCGATTACCTGCGCATGCGCAACCGTGATAAGCGCGGCGGCGGGTTGCCGTTTGTGCCGTTGAATGAACTCACCGAACGCGACGCGCCAGCGATCGACGAGTCGGTCGACTGGATCGGCGTGGATCAGGCACTGGATGCCTTCGCAGAGGTGGATCCCGTGTGCGCCCGCGTGGTCGAGCTGAAGTTCTTCTCGGGGCTCACGACCGAGCAGATCGCCGAAGTGATGGGCAGTTCGGTGGCCACCGTGGGTCGGCAATGGCGCTTTGCGCGGGCGTGGCTTGGCCAACGGCTTGGCGTGGAAGCCGACAGCTGATGCCGGGTTTGCAGGAGTTGTTCGACGCGCTCGTCGAATTGCCTATGGACCAACGAGATGCCTGGCTGGACCGCGAATGCGCGGATCAGCCGGCCTTGCGTGCCCAATTGATCAGCTTGCTTGCGGTCGACCGCAAGCTCGCGAACACGACGCTGAAACCGGCCACCGCCGGACTCGTCGACTGGGCCTCGGCGATTACCGGAACCAGCTTGCGGCCGGGTCAGACGCTCGGCGCATTCCGGATCCTGGAGCCGCTCGGCCAGGGTGGTATGGGCGTTGTGTTCCGTGCCGAACGATTCGAGGGCAGTGTCGACCAGCAGGTGGCGATCAAGGTGGTCCGGCGCGAGTATCTGGATGCCGCCGCACGCGCGCGTTTCGAGCTCGAACGACAGGCCCTGGCCACACTCGACCATCCCTACATCGCACGGCTCATCGATGCCGACGAGTTGCCGGACGGTACGCCGTACTTTGTGATGGAGTTCGTCGACGGCCTGCCGATCAACGAATTCTGCGCACGCCGACAGCTCGACCTGCGTGCGCGTGTTCTCCTGATGCGGCAGGTCTGTCAGGCGGTCGCGCATGCGCATCGGCATCTGATCGTTCATCGGGATCTCAAGCCCGGCAACATTCTGGTCGGCAAGGAAGGTCTGCCGAAGTTGCTCGACTTCGGGATCGCCAAAAGTATCGGAACCGGCATCGACGAGAACTGGTCGATCCAGACCGGCACGGCTCAGCGCTTTTTCTCACCGCGATATGCGGCCCCCGAACAACTGCGCGGCGGGCCGGTGCATGTCGGCTGTGATGTCTACGCATTGGGGGTGATGCTCTATGAGTTGCTCAGCGGTGAACCACCATTCGACTTCGAAGGGCTGAGCTTCGGCCAGATCGAGCGACTGGTGCTCGACGTTCCGGCACCCGCACCCAGCAGCCGGATCCTGCAGCAGGATGCCGCTACCCGCACACGCGCCCGCGCACTGCGCGGTGACCTCGACGGCATCATCCTGAAATGCCTGCGCAAGGAGCCCGGTGATCGATACGATTCGGTCGCACAATTGGATGAGGACCTGGAGCGCTGGTTGCAGGGAATGCCCGTGCGTGCGCGACATGGGCACGGTTGGTACCGATTGAGCAAGTTCATTGCGCGGCATCGGATCGCCGCAGGGATTGCTGCCCTGTCCGTGATGGTGTTGACCTTTGCTGCATTGGCCCTGTGGCAACAGAACCTCGCTCTGCGCGCCGAACGCGACGTGTCCTTTCAGGCCTTGTCGATGATGCAGGATGCATTCATTGCGGCGGATCCGATCCGTGCTGCCGGGGCCGACATCAGTGCCCGCCAGATCCTGGAATCGGCGCGACGTCGACTGGAACTGATTGCCCCCGAACAGCCTGCACTTTACGCCACGCTTGCGCAGACCATTGCACAAGTGGACTTGTCGCTTGGGCAAGCCAACGAAGCGGCGGTGTTGCTCGAGCGTGCCAGTGACGCGGCCTTGCGTGCCGGCTTCAATGCTGAAGACCGCATCTGGCTGCGCGTGATGCAGGCGCGTGCCCAGATCAATGCCGATCAACTTGTTGAAGCGCAGAAAACGCTCGACGCCGCCAAGGTTGGTGGCGGCGATCCGGGGCCGAAGTGGCGCGCCATGCAAGGCAGGTTGTGGAGCATCGTCGGGCGATCCGCAGAAGGGCTCCGCATGCTGCGGGGGGCACTTGCCGAAATGTCGGACCTCGGCCCCGACGACGAATACGCAACGAGCACCCGGTATGCACTCGCCGAGGCTCAGGGAATGGGCGGCGATTCGGCCGGTGAACTCGCCACACTCGACGAAACCATGGCTTGGCAACAAACGCAGTTCGCTGCCGATCATCCCCAGGTGCTGCGCACGCGCCTGCGACGACTGATTGCGCTGCGTCTCGCTGATCGTGCGCAGGAAGCCGTGGATGAAGCTCGGTCGGTGCTCTCGGAAGTGGTGCGGATTTTTGGTCCAGACACCGCCGAGGCTGCTTATGCGCACAATGCGCTGGCGCGTTCGTTCGAGAAGTTGGGGCAGAAGGATGACGCCCTGAATTCTTACCGCAACGCCTTGGCAGCAACAATCCGTGCTCAGGGCATGGACCACGCCAACACTGCCCGGGTGCAATTCAACCTCGCCTATACGCTGGATGCAGCGGGCGGACATGACGTCGAAGCCGAGTCGCTCTATCGCGACGCGCTGGCCCAGAGCCTTCGGCGCTCAGGTGAACAATCCGAAATGACTGCGTACTACCGGATGAACTTCGGACGATTCCTGGCCTCTCGCGAACGCCATGCCGATGCCGTCACCGCACTGGCGCCCGAGCAGGGTCTGGCTGGCATCAAGGCCTCGGCCGATGACAACCGGGCCGATTATCTTGATCTGCTTCGCGACCTGACGGCCCGACCTGCCTGTTCTGGGGCTCAGGCACCAATGGCTTGCGAACGCGCCAGGGAATGGCTGCGTTTGATGCCGTGATCGATTTTCTGCGCGTTTGGCGAGTGATCAATACCGCCCGCTCAACCCCAACACCCCCAAGGAGAAACCCTGATGACCAAACATCTGATTGTTCCGTTTCTGTTCGCAATGATCGTCCCGTCGGTACATGCCCAATCGACCAACACGACGCCGCCGGAAACGCCGACCTGTGATCTCCGTGCCAGTAACGGCATACCTTATTGTGAGCCGGCCAAAGTGGTGACCTACACCAAGTCGTGTCCGCGATCCTCCACGTCACGCCAGCACACTTGTCCGGATGTGGCAGTGCCGCCACCTGCCGAGATCTTCTGCACCAGCAGCAATCATGTGGTGTTTTGTGACGCCTGGCCGGCGTCCGACAACCTGACCTATCGATATGTGTGGTCGATTCTCAACGGTGTTGATGCCGACTATTCCGCCGACCAGTTCAGCAGCACCCTGGTCGGCAACTGTACGGGGCGCGCAGGCCGCGTGTCGGTGACGGTCATTGCGCCGAATGGCCAATCGACCACGGCACAGACGTTCTTTGCCTGCGAGGGCAATCAGTAAGTTCCTGCGCAATGCGTGATCGGAATTTTCCGAAGCTGTCGAGTAGTGGCATTGAGCCCAAGTTGACGGACGGGTTGCCCCAGGGATGGGGCAACAGTCGTAGCCGGCAGCAGAAGGCTTCGCGGGTTCGCCCGCGCCCTGTCTCCTCTCTTTAGGAATTTTCATGAGCATCCGCAAGAAAATCATGTTCGCTTTGTTTGCCATCAGCGCCGGGATCGGCTCTGCTGTTTCGGCCACCAGTTCCGCGTGTATCGAATGCGACGCCACCTTCTGGCGCTGTGGTGGATACCAGAACGACCATTGCACCATGCGCTACGAAATCTGCCTGCGCCGGAACGGTTGTCCGGGTCTGTACGAGTAAGCCCTGTTGCCGGACCTCCGGATCGTCCGGAGGTTCGGCTTTTCACCCGGAGTGTTCATCATGACCATCACTTTGCGCGGCGTGCTGCGCGACGGCCTCCTGTTGCTTGCCTTGACCGCGATCGCCGTGGTGTTGGGTACGGCAACGGGCCGGTACTACCAGAAATCTTCAACGCGACCGGCGGTGGAATCCTTTGACCGGGCAGGGCTAACGTTCGATCCGGGTGCGACCCCCGTGATGATCGCCACCAGCACCTGCCCCGCATGCGCTTCGGCGCGGCAATGGTTGACCGATCGGAAAGTCACGGTCCGCGAACTCACGGTTGATCAGTCCGACGAAGCCAGGCGGATCGCCGGCAACCTCGATGTCACGATCGTGCCGACGTTTCTGATCGGGGGCACGCGCATCAATGGTTTTGTCGAAGCCGAACTGGCAGCGCGACTGCCGGCTTCCAGGCTGTCCTCCAAAGCGGCCGATCGTTGATAATTGGCGGACTCTGAAAGGAATCCGCAATGCTCTGGTTGATCAACGAAGGGCTGTTTGTCGTGCTCGCTCTGTGTGCGGCCTTGCTGGTCATCGAGTTCGGTTTTCGCCTCGGTCGCCGACAACACGCCAGTGCCAGCGAAGGACTGCGTTCGCATCTGGGGACCCTGCAGGGGGCGGTCCTGGGCCTGTTGGCACTGCTGCTGGGATTCACGTTTTCGATGGCCGTAACCCGCTTCGAGGCCCGCAAAGCGCTCGTGGTCGAGGAAGCGAATGCCATCGGGACCGCAGCCTTGAGGTCTGAATTCCTGCCGCCCGACATCCACACGTCGGCTCGGCAGTTGCTGGCCGGTTACGCGCAGGCCCGGCTGGATTATTTTGCCGCGGGGGTCGACGCCGAGCGCGTCGCGACTGCCCTGAACACCGCGCAGTCATTGCAGGATCAACTGTGGTCCATCGCGGTCGCAAATGCCGTGGCAGATCCGCATTCGGTGCCCGCTGCACAATTCAGTGCTTCTCTGAACGAACTGTTCGATCTCGACGAGCGGCGCCGTGCGGCACTCGACAACCATGTGCCCGAATTGGTGATCTGGTTGCTGATGGGCGTCACTTTTGTTGCCCTGGCGATGATCGCCTACGGATTGGCGATCGTTGATCGCCGCCGTCATGGTTCGACCTACCTGTTCGCCCTGATGATCGTTCTGGTGCTGGCCACGATCCTCGATCTCGATCGACCCCGACGGGGTTTGGTCCAGGTCGGGCAAGGCAGCATGGAGCGCGTTCTGCAGAGCTTGAACTGAGGATCGGGTCAAGCGCTGCGGATCGTCATTCGAAACCATCCCGGAATACGAGCGCCAGATCAGGCAAGGTGAGTTGCCAGAGTTCGAAGCCGCTCTGGCTGTCGTTGGCGCGGAAGAACACGTTTTCACCTACGGCCACCAGTTCGCTGGGTGCGCTGCCTGCGGTTCCAGGGCCCAGGTTCGTGCCCGGCACGGTGACGACCTGGCCATTGAACAGGACGCGAATTTCCTCACCATCCGATGGTCCGGTACGAACGGCCGTGAAGACCACCGCACCCGATGCCGTCACCACGGCATCCAGGATCGGACCCAGGGAAGTGGTCGTCGCGTCGTATGCACAAATTGCCGAGTTGCCTTCGGTCCGGAACAACCGACAGCCCGGCTCGGTGCTGCTGGTGCCGGTGAAGAAGAGGGTATTCCCCGAGGCCACAAGCAATGATGAGCCGATCAAACCACTTCCGGAACCGGCAAACAGATCGGCAACCAATCCCGTGCCTGCGGCGGAACCGTCGCTGACATACAGTTCGGTGCCCGTGCTCGGCGAAGTTGCGACGAAATACAGACGGTTGCCAGCTCGGGTCATCAGCGTGATGTTCGCGCCCCCGGCGCCGGGATTGATGTCACTCAACCGGACCGTTCCTTGGGCGGTACCGGTGCTTCGCCAGAGTTCCTGACCGAAGATGCCATCGTTCGCAACGAACATGATCCGGTCATCAAGACTGACCATGTCGCGGATATCGGCGCCCGTGGCGCCTGCGCGCAAGTCCAGGACCAAACTCAACTGATTGTTGCTGTCGAGTCGCAATAATTCGAAGCCGGCATTGGTGGTGGTGGGCAAAACGCCGGTCACGAAGATCGAGTCGCCAAAACCGCTGATCAAGCGGAAGTTGGTGAAACACGAGTCATTGATACCAATGCCCGGTTGAACCGGCAGGCTGGTCACCGGAACGGTGCCGGCGTTTGTCCCATCGCTGCTCCAGATCTGGACATTGGAGCTATCGGATGTCGAGACGCCGATAAAGTGCGGCACACCCGCCCGTGTGACGACACATTCCGGGGCAAACGCCTCGGGGCGGACGCTGCTGAGCGAACTCGTCCCTGTGGTTGTGCCATTCGTCTGCAGAATGCCGTCGAAGGATCGGAGCCAGAGTTTCCCGAAGTGTTGCCCAACTTGTACGCCACTGGAGCTGCCGAGTGATTCGAGGGTGCTGTTGCCCGTGATCGGGAGGCTGTAGGTATTGGAGGTCTGGCCTGGCACGCTCGCCACGAACACTAGATGATTGCCAATTTCGGCCAAGGGCGTCGGAAACGAATCACCGATGTCGGAGATCAGGTTGCCCAATGCCAGCGTGCCGGCGGCTGTGCCATTACTGAAGAAGGGTTCGCCCTGCGAGCCGGTGCCGGACGGGTCGAAACCGAGCATGACGTTCTGCCCGCTGGTCGCAATCAGCGCGGTGATCTTGCCGCCCGTGCCGGCGATCGCCGAACCGGACACTTCCTGGGTATTGGCAGCCACGCCATCGGTGATCC
>JBEIPT010000445.1:0-3026 GCA_040376895.1 Lysobacteraceae bacterium
CGGCGGCAGCCGCAGATGCCCTGGAGGGACTGCTGGTAACCACCGGCATCGGACTGGGTCTGAATGTTCGCGTATTGCGAACGGATGGCAGTCAACCGGTGGGATATGGCATCGGCCCGGCATTGGAAGCGCGTGATGTGCTTGCGGTCCTGCGCGGCGAACCCGGAGCGCCCGCCGACCTGCGGCAACGGGCCTTGCTGCTGGCTGGCGCTCTGCTCGACCTGACCCCCGGGTCGACGCCGGGCCAGGGCATCGAACTGGCTGAATCCCTGCTCGGCACCGGCCAGGCCTGGACCAAGTTCCATCGGATCTGTTTGGCACAAGGTGGTTTTGCCGAACCAACATGGGCGCCGTACCAGGCACCGTTCCATAGTCGTTCGGGCGGGCGCGTGATCGGCATCGACAATCGTCGCCTGGCAAAAGTCGCCAAACTGGCCGGAGCACCAATGAGCCCGACCGCCGGTGTCCAGTATCGTCATCGGCTCGGCGATGTGCTGAATGCCGGTGATGTTCTCTTCGAAATCCATGCCGAATCGGCCGGTGCGCTTGAGTACGCGCTCGGTTTTGCGACCACGCAAGATATCGTCACTCTGGATCCCAACCCATGAATCGTGTGCTGCTGCCCTTCCCCGCACAAGTGCAATTTGCCGGCGAACTCGGGCCTTTGCTGGATGCCCGGATCGGCGTCCTGGATTGGCACCGTTTTCCCGATGGTGAGTCGCTGCTGACACTCGACGAACAGTTGCAGGGCGCGGATGTCGCCATCGTGGCCAGCCTCAACCGTCCTGACGAACTCGCGTTGCCTCTGCAGTTCGCCGCCGCGACCGCACGCGAATTCGGTGCACGCAGCGTCGGACTGGTCGCACCGTATCTGGCCTACATGCGTCAGGACATACGCTTCAAGGCTGGACAGGCCTTGAGCGCGCCGTTGTTCGCCAAGTATGTGGATACTCACTTCGATTGGCTGGTCACGGCCGATCCGCATCTGCACCGCGTGCATGCATTGGACGAGATCTACCGCAAACCGACGGAATGTGTCGCGACCGCACCGGCACTAGCCGATTGGATCAGGGCGAATGTCTCCGACGGCGTGGTGATTGGCCCCGACAGCGAGAGCGACCAATGGGTTCGCGACGTCGCCGTTCGAGCCGGACTGCCGTTTCAGGTCCTGGAAAAAACGCGCCATGGTGATCGTGACGTGGTGGTGAGTCTGCCCGACATCGAAGCGATTCGCGGACGTCGCCCGATCATTGTCGACGACATCGTCTCATCAGGGCGCACGGCGATCGAAACGATCGGGCACCTGCAGCGTCTTGGCTTGCCTGGAGCGGTGTGTGTCGCCATCCATGCCGTGTTTGCCGGCGATGCTTTTGATCAACTGTTGGCGGCGGGTGCGAGCCGAGTCGTGAGTACCGACTCGATCACTCACATCAGCAACACGATTGGCATTGCGGGTTTGATTGGCGAAGCTTGCCGACGCAGGTTTGAAGCGATCGGCTGAAGCAGTCGAATCTCAGACGCTCAAACCCGCGCCGCGGCGTTGGGATGGTGAACCGGAAGTCCCTCACCGACCCACGCCAGCAAGCCGCCCTGCAAGTTGATCACACGCTCGCCCAGCGAGTCGTGCAGCCGCGCGCATGCGGCCTGGGAGCGCGTACCGCTTCGGCACACCAGAATCAACGGCGCATCTCCAATCCACGCCAACCTGCGCAAGGCCAGATCACAGTCCCGTTCAATCAGCGACAGCGGCACGTTCTCCGAACTCGGAATGGTGCCGTGCGCGAACTCGTCTGGCTCACGCACGTCGATCACTTGCGCACCCTGCTGGATCATCAGCCGGGCTTCAAGTGGCGTGGCGGTACGGCCGGCGCGAGTGAACGGGTTTCTGAAACCGAAAAGCATGCCTTGCTCCGAAATGAAGTGAGTGCCCAATGAAGAGCGACAGGACGTGAATGTTTCGACGACAACCTGTGTAGCTCGTCTCTGCAGAGTAAGTAAGGACATTGCCGGATGCTTCAAGCGAATGTCACGATTTCTTGGATTCCCGATGCGCTTCGTACAGGTTGGAAACAAAATGCATCATTGCTTCTCGAGTGCCTGATCCAGCAATCTCACGGTGCCGTCGGCACCGTTGATTTCGATCCGTTGACCGTCCCGAAGCATGGTGGTGATGCCAACGATACCGGCGACACAGGGCAATCCGAGCTCACGCGCGACGACGGCACCGTGCTGAAGAACACCACCGATCTCCAACACGATGCCGGATGCATGCGTGAAGACCGGGGTCCAGCCCGGGTCGGTGGTATAGGCGACCAGAATCTCGCCCTTGGCGATCGCTCCGTCCTGCGGCGAGCGCATCACTCGTACTCGACCCACCACTACACCAGCCGACAGGCCGAGCCCCGTGAACACGCCATCACGGGCCGGGCCACGCGGTGGGCGCAGGATCCGACCTCGAGAGTCGATCAACGCCGGAAAATTCACGACTTGATTGGCCAATCGATGCCGGTCCTGTCGACGCTTCGCGGCAAGTGTCCTGACGTCCATCGACTCATCACGACCAGCCGCGACCAACTCGTCAATCGTCAGATCGAATACGTCGGTCGTGGCGTCGAGTCGGCCTTGTTCCTTGAGCCGCTCACCCTCGACCATCACTCGCTTGCGCCAAGCGTGCAGGACACCGAGCAGATGATGTTTGGGCGTATCCCGATAGCCACTGAAGTGCTCGACGATTCGATTGAGTCGGGACAGAAGCGCCCGACGAACCGGTCCGGAGCGGGAAAGAATTTCGGCTACTGCTGCCCGACGTGAATCGACCTGGTGCCGGGCGGCAGATGCCGGATCGAACCTCGCCTGAGCCATGTGAATATCGGCGATGTGCTTCAGGGCGACGGTTGGTTCATCGGCATAACGCGGGTGAGCGATGTCCATTTCCATGGCACCGCGGTTTCCGAATCGGGACAAGAAGCGCGACCAGCATTCGCGAAATGCCGGCGAGCCCTTGCCAGCATGCAGTTGTTCAGCAA
>JBEIPT010000577.1:0-1934 GCA_040376895.1 Lysobacteraceae bacterium
CACCGCTTCGGCAATCAGGTCGGTCACCAGTCCTACGACAGGCTTCTCGCGCGCGAGTCGTTCGATGTCGTGCTCACCCTGCAGCGCCAGCGGGTCCAGGCCCAACTGGCGAGCGATCGCCAGATCCTGCTCGTGGTCATACAACTGGGCGATCGCATCGCGTATCGTCCGCGGCGTGGCCAGTACCGGCACCACACGCTCGCGCAAAATGAAATTCAGTTGTTCCAGCGCATCGATGTTTTCGCCATCTTCGAAGGCCACCGCCACCAAGCCTCGCTGGAGTGCCATCGGCACCACACGCATGGCGCGCACGCGTTCGGGTGTCATCAGATCCTGTGCCGGATTGCGCTCGAAAACCGGGATCCGAATGATCGGAAATCCCAGCTTGACCGCTACTTCGAACCGACCGCGATCGGCATCATCGCCGTCCTCGAGCCATGCCGCCTCATCCAGCCACGCAACGTTCTCACTCGCTGGCGGCGGTGTCGGATAGTTCTCCAGATAGTCGCGTAGTGCCTCGATCGACCGAAGCACCAGCACCCGCTTGGGTTTCCCCTGACTCATGATTCACCCTGACTTGAATGGCCACCATGTGTACCCGCTCCACCCGAGTCAGACAATGGATATGAAGCAAACAAGATTCAAAGAATTGCCTCAGACCACTTTCGAAAACTGTACGGGCGCCGCGTCCTTCAGGTACGCATCAAAGCAGGCCGCGATCAGGCGCACGAGCAACCGTCCGCGGTCGGTGACCTTGATCAGCGCGGCACTGACTTCGGCGAGCCCATCTTCGACCAGAGGTAGCAGTCGATCCATGTCGTCGGCGAAGTATTCGCCGAATACGATGTCGAAATCACGTTCGATCGCGGCGGTATGCACTTCGCCCTGGCACATCAGGTCCTGAATCACGCGCGCACGCAGTTGGTCATCGAAGCTCAGCTCCATGCCGCGCCAGACGGGCAAGCGGTTCGCGTCGATGGCGTCTTCCCAGGATTTCAGGTCGCGCGGATTCTGGCTGTAGGTATCGGCGATGTGGCTGATCGCACTGACGCCGACCCCGATCAGGTCGGTTTGCGCGTGAGTGGTGTATCCCATGAAGTTGCGTTGCAGCGTGCCGGCATCCAGTGCACGAGTGAGCTCGTCGTCGGGCAACGCAAAGTGATCCATGCCGATGTAGCGATAACCTGCGGCAGTGAGCTTTTCGATGGCCAGTTTCAGCAGGTTGAGTTTGGTGGCCGGATCCGGAAGCAGGCTCGCATCAAGCTGTTTCTGCGGCTTGAACAATTGCGGCATGTGCGCATAACTATAAACGGCCAAACGATCCGGACGAGCTTCGGCAACGATATCCAGCGTTCGCCCGAACCCAGCCAGATTCTGGCGCGGCAACCCGTAGATCAGGTCGACATTCACCGACGTCATACCGGCACGACGACAGTCTGCGATGACAGCGAGCGTCTGCTCCACACTCTGCACTCGGTTCACTGCCAACTGCACGTCGCGGTCGAAGTCCTGGACACCGAGGCTGGCGCGATTGAAGCCCATGAATGCGAGGGCCTCGATATCGCTGCCGTTGACATGGCGCGGATCGAGTTCGATCGAGAAGTCACGAGCCGACTTCGGGGCAAATCGGAATTGCGTGTCGATCGCCCCCATCAGGTCGGCGAGTTCATCGCTGCTGAGGAAATTCGGCGTACCACCGCCCAAGTGCAGTTGAGTCAGCAGCCGATCGCGGTCGAACAGCGGCGCCACCAGGCCCAGTTCGACTTTCAGTCGATCCAGATAGACACGTGCACGCGAGATGTCACGCGTGATGACGCGGTTGCAGCCGCAGTAAAAACACGGGCTGAAGCAATACGGCACATGCACATACAGGGACAGGTCCCGCGGAATCGGATCTTCATTGCCGCGCCGCGCCGCCTCGGCAAACTGTTGCG
>JBEIPT010000112.1:0-10311 GCA_040376895.1 Lysobacteraceae bacterium
CGTACCGAGGCGGATCTCGAAGTTGCCCGGCGTGGCGACATGGCCGGAGACGCTGAACACCTTCGGCCCGCCGTTGTTCGGCTTGCCAAGATTGAGAAACCATTCCGGGCCATTGCGGATGATCGCCGGCACCGAGGCGAAGGTTTCGGTGTTGTTGATGGTCGTCGGCTTGCCGAACAGGCCGAAGTTGGCCGGGAACGGCGGCTTGAAACGGGGTTGTCCCTTCTTGCCTTCGAGCGATTCCATCAGCGCGGTTTCTTCGCCGCAGATGTAGGCGCCGGCTCCGAGCGCGCCATACAGATCGACGTCCACGCCGCTGCCGAGAATGTTCTTGCCCAGCCAGCCGTTCGCATACGCTTCCTTCAGTGCCTGCTCGAAATGTTCGAACGGCTCGTGATGGAATTCGCCGCGCAGGTAGTTGTAGCCCACGGTCGAGTTCGTCGCGTAGCAGGCAATGGCCATGCCTTCGATGACCGCATGCGGGTTGTAACGCAGGATGTCGCGGTCCTTGCAGGTGCCCGGCTCGGATTCGTCGGAGTTGCACAGGATGTACTTCTGGCCCGGCGCGTTGCGCGGCATGAAGCTCCATTTGAGACCGGTCGGAAACCCGGCCCCGCCGCGACCACGCAGCGAAGACTGTTTGACGGTCTCGATGACTTGTTCGCGCGAAACCGGTTCGGACAGGATTTTGCGCAGCGCCTGGTAACCACCCGCCTTCAGGTAGCTGTCATAGCTCCACGGCTGGTCGTAATGCAGGGTCGTGAAGACGACGTTGTGTTCTTGGGGTGCGGGACCGACGGCCATGGGCGTCAAGTGCTCACTTCAGGTTATCAATGATGTGGTCGATCGCTTCGGGCGTCAGGCGCTCGTGATAATGGCCATTGACGACCATCATCGGCGCACCGGCGCAAGCGGCCAGGCATTCTTCTTCCTGCTTCAGGTACACACGGCCATCCGCGGTGGACTCACCGACCTTGATGCCGAGTTTCTTTTCGCAATGCTTGACGATGCCTTCGGCGCCGTTGAGCCAGCAGGAAATATTCGTGCAGATGGCGACGTTGTTGCGACCGACAGGGGTGGTTTCGAACATCGAATAGAAGTTCGCTACTTCGTATGCCCAGATCGGCGGCAGGTCCAGATAACGGGCCACTGCGGTGATCAGTTCGTCGGTCAGATAACCGGTGTTCTGCTCCTGCGCCGCCATCAGCGCCTGCAGCAGGGCCGAGCGCTTGCGCTCCGGCGGAAACTTCGCGATCCAATGGTCGATGTGCTCGCGCGTATGCGCGTTCAGCACTTCGAGCGGATCGACGTTCTTGACTTGTTCGTAATGGCCAGTGGCTTTCATGTTGGACTCAACGGTCGATTTCGCCGAACACGACGTCGAAGGTGCCGATCAGGGCAACCACGTCCGGCAGCATGTGGCCACGGGCAATTTCGTCCATGGCCGACAGGTGTGCAAAACCAGGGGCGCGCAGCTTCACGCGGAACGGCTTGTTCGCGCCGTCCGAAACCAGGTAACAACCGAACTCACCCTTCGGCGCTTCGACAGCCGAATACACTTCGCCAGCCGGCACCGAATAACCCTCGGTGAACAGCTTGAAGTGATGGATCAGCGCTTCCATGTCGTCCTTCATCTCTTCGCGGGACGGCGGCGACACCTTGAAATTGCGCAACATCACTTCGCCCGGATTGGCACGAAGCCAAGCGACGCACTGCTTGACGATACGATTCGACTGGCGCATCTCTTCCATGCGGACGAGGTAACGGTCGTAACAGTCGCCATTGCGCCCAACCGGAATCGAGAATTCGAATTGGTTGTAGGCGGCATACGGCTGCTTGCGGCGGAGATCCCATTCGATGCCGGAACCACGGAGCATCGGGCCGCTCATGCCCCAAGCCAGTGCCTGTTCGGGGCTGACCACGCCGATGCCGACCGTACGCTGTTTCCAGATGCGGTTATCGGTCAGCAGCGTTTCGTATTCGTCGACACGGGCAGGAAAATCGTCGGCGAAGGCGTCGAGGAAATCGAGCATCGAGCCCTCGCGCCAGGAGTTCATGCGCTTGAGGTTGCCGCCCTTGTGCCAACGCGATTCCTTGTATTGCGGCATACGCTCGGGCAGATCACGGTAGACGCCACCCGGACGGTAATAAGTGGCATGCAGCCGCGCACCACTGACCGCTTCATAACAGTCCATCAGTTCCTCGCGTTCGCGGAACGCATAGAGAAACAGGGTCATGGCACCGAGATCGAGCGCGTTCGAGCCGATCCACATCAGGTGGTTCAGGATTCGGGTGATCTCGTCGAACATCGTGCGGATGACCTGCGCACGCGCCGGCGCTTCGACCCCGAGCAGCTGCTCGATGGCGCGCACATACGCATGTTCGTTGCACATCATCGACACATAGTCGAGGCGGTCCATGTAACCGATCGACTGGTTGAACGGCTTCGACTCGGCCAGCTTTTCGGTACCCCGATGCAGCAGGCCAACGTGCGGATCGGCACGCTGAACGACTTCGCCATCCATTTCCAGCACGAGGCGCAGAACGCCATGGGCTGCCGGATGCTGCGGACCGAAGTTGATGGTGTAGTTGCGAATTTCTTGCATGGCTTACTTCCCTGCCCCGCGCGCTTCGGTTTCCGCTTTCGACGTGGCATAACGCGCGTCGTCGCGCACGACACGTGGTACGCCGACCCGCGGCTCGATACTCACGGGTTCATAGACCACGCGCTTCTTCTGTTCGTCATACCGCACTTCGACATTGCCGATGAGCGGGAAATCCTTGCGGAACGGATGTCCGATGAAGCCGTAGTCAGTGAGGATGCGACGCAGATCCGGATGGCCTTCGAACAGAATGCCGTACAGATCGAATGCTTCGCGCTCGAACCAGTTCAGACCTCGCCACACGGGCATCAGCGACGCCACGACCGGCAAACCGTCGTCGGGCGCAAAGGTGCGAATCCGCAGACGATGGTTGTGCTTCAGCGACAACAGGTTGACGACCACCGCAAAACGATTGGGAATCCGCACGGATTCCGGACGTTCGCTCCAGTTGAACCGACCCGGACCAAAACCTTCCACACCGCGCGAAAAACCTTCGCCGCTGACATTGGAAGTGTCCCACTCGGCATCGCCGTAACCCAGGAAATCGACACCGGCCAGATCGACCGCCTGTTCAAATGCAAACGCTTCGTCGTCACGCAGAACCCGCGCAACCTGCAGCCAATCGGCTGTGCGAACGTCGGCTTCGACGACGTCAACGCCCTGACGCACCGCCAGCAACTGATCACCGAACTGCGTCTGCAATTGCTCCGTAAGAGTGGCCTTGTTGCTCATGGATCAGGCCTTCTGAAGGAACTTGGGCAAACGATCGGCCACCGAATTGGTGCGCCGGATTTTTTTCTGCAATTGCAGGATGCCCCAGATCAGCGCTTCCGCTGTCGGCGGGCAACCAGGAACGTAGATATCGACCGGCACGACCCGATCACAGCCGCGAACCACCGAATACGAGTAGTGGTAATAACCACCGCCGTTCGCGCATGAACCCATGGAGATGACCCACTTCGGCTCAGGCATCTGGTCGTAGACGCGGCGAAGCGCCGGCGCCATCTTGTTGACCAACGTACCGGCGACGATCATCACGTCGGACTGACGCGGACTGGGGCGGAACACCACACCATAACGATCGAGATCCAGACGCGCGGCACCGGAATGCATCATTTCGACGGCGCAACACGCCAAACCGAATGTCATCGGCCACATCGAACCGGTACGTGCCCAGTTGATCAGCGCATCCGCAGACGTGATTGCAAAACCGTGCTCAAGCAGCGGGTTGTCACCTTCCGGGCGCAGGATGTCGTCGACTTCGCCGATCGGCTCCGGATTGTGAAAGAAACTGGTTTTCACTCCCATTCGAGCGCCCCTTTCTTCCAGACATAAACAAAGCCCAGGACGAGAAGACCCAGGAACAGACCCATTTCGACGAGACCGAACAGACCCAGGTCGCGGAACACCACGGCCCACGGGAAAATGAATGCGATTTCCAGATCGAACACGATGAACAGGATCGCCATCAGGTAGTAGCGCACATCGAATTTCATGCGCGCATCTTCAAATGCTTCGAAGCCGCATTCGTAGGGTGCCAGTTTCTCGGCATCCGGCCGACCTGGCCCGAGGATGCTACCGACGCTGAGCAGCACGATGCCGAGGATCGTGCCAACCCCAAGGAACATCAGGACCGGCAGGTATTGCGACAGATCCATTGGTCTTTCCTATGCTTTGTCTGCTTCAAAAAAAGAAGCCGCTGCGCGGCTTCTTTTTGGAATAGTGGTGCCCAGAAGAGGACTCGAACCTCCACGACTTACGCCGCTACCACCTCAAGGTAGTGTGTCTACCAATTCCACCATCTGGGCACGTTTTGAAATTGTACCAATTTTGATCAGCTTTGGCTGCTCTCGGAATCTTTCTTTTCCACTTCTTCACCGGCATCAGCCGGTGCAGCCGGAACGGAGTCTTCAACCGGAGCAACCGGAGCTGGAGCCGCAGCCGGCACACTTGCGTCCGTTGCCGGCGCAGTTGCTTCAGGAATCGAAGCATCGGCCGGCTTCGCATCTGCCGGCTTGGCATCTGCAGCAGGCTTGCTCGCCGCTTCGGCAGCCGCCGCTTCGGTAGCCATAACGCCGAGGTTCGCCGTGCCATCACCCTGACGGACTCGAGAGATGTACGCGCCCATGGCGATGCTGATCACGAAGAACGCGATCGCCAGCCACTTGGTGCTGATCGACAAGAAGTTTGCCGAACCGCGTGCACCGAACACAGTACCCGACGCACCGGAGCCGAAGCCCGAACCCGCTTGGGCACCCGGACCACGCTGCATCAGAATGAAGCCGATCATCGCGATTGCGACAATGACGTAAAGCGCCAGCAAGAACTTTTCCATGATCTTTTGGTTTCCTGACAGCCGGCTCAGGACGCCGCGGCAATGATGGCCAGGAAATCACCTGACACCAAAGACGCGCCGCCGATCAACCCACCATCGACGTTCGGTTTCGCAAATATCGCTTCCGCATTGCTGGCTTTGACACTTCCGCCATAAAGAATACGCAGCGAGCTTGCGATCATAGCATTGTGTAATGCCATTCGGCTACGCAGGAACAGATGCGCTTCTTCGGCCTGTTCCGGACTGGCGGTCCGCCCGGTACCAATGGCCCAGACCGGCTCATAGGCCAGCACGGCATTGTCGAAGGCGGCCACACCGGCGCGATTCAGCACGGCATCGAGCTGCCGCGCCAGAACCTGTTCGGTCTGATTCGCATCACGTTCGGCCAGGGTTTCCCCCAAACACAGGACCGGAGTCAGCCCGGCAGCCTGCGCGGCACAAAATTTTTCGGCGACCACCGCATCCGACTCACCGTGACCGTGCCGGCGTTCCGAATGCCCAACCAGCACCAATTGGCCTCCGGCGTCCTTGATCATCGCGCCCGCAACATCCCCGGTATAAGCGCCTTCTGCATGCGGACTCAGATCTTGCGCGCCAACCATCACCGACCGACCGCCGACCAAAGCTGCAACCTGCTGCAGATACAGCGCGGGCGGGAACACCGCCACTTCGGCGGACGTATCGGGCAAACCGTCGAGCAAGCCTCGGATCAACGTGGCATTCCGCGCCACATTGCCGAACATTTTCCAATTGCCTGCCACCAGTTTCCGACGCATTACTCGCAACCCGCGTGTTCTTTCGAGGGGCAGGATCATACCGGTCACCAAGGCAAATCGGATAGCCTGACGTCTTTCCCTTCCCAATCGTGCACCCATGACCCAGCCTCGCAAGACCGCTTTGATCACCGGCGCTTCCGCCGGCATTGGTGCCGAATTCGCGCGCCAACTGGCCACCAGCAGCCACGACCTCATCCTGACGGCGCGCCGGCTCGATCGACTCGACGCCTTGGCACAGGAGCTTCGCGAGAAGTCGGGCATCCGCGTCGACACGATCTCAGCCGACCTGGCCAGCCCCGCGGATGTCGAGAAACTGCTTGCGGCGCTGCATGGGAGACCGATCGACTTGTTCGTTCAGAACGCCGGCTACGGCCAGCCCGGCCGTTTCCATGGCGCCGACATGGCGGCACACAGAAAGTTCATCGAGGTGATGATGACCAGCCCTCTGGCACTGATCCATGGCTTGTTGCCAGGCATGCGGGCGCGCGGCACCGGCGACATCATCAATATTGCCTCGCTGGCAGGCTTCATGCCCGGTTCCGACGGACATACCTTGTATGGCGCGTGCAAATCGTTCTGGATCAAGGTCAGTGAATCGATGTCTATGGAGAATCGCAGCAAGGGCGTTCGTGTGCTTGCCCTGTGCCCCGGGTTCACCTACTCCGAATTCCACGACGCCAACGGCTCACGCCCTCTGGTCAGCAAGATGCCAGACTGGTTGTGGATGAAGTCGGATGCAGTGGTCCGCGAAGGGCTGGAGGCCTTGGCGGCGGATCGTATTGTTCATGTCTGCGGCTGGCGGAATCGCCTGATCAAGGCGTTCGTTACCACCCTGCCCGACCGCCTGGCCCGCGCGTTCTCGGCGCGACAATCCAAGCGGTTCCGGATGGCCCACGACTGAGCCGTTCCTGCCGTTCCGGTCAGCAATAGATCTCGCCGACACAACACCGCAGGCTACCACCGGCTTTCTCGATCTCGTCCATCGCAACCGATACGAGTTCGAAGTCGAGATCCAGGAACCGCTGGCGCGTGGATGCCGCCAGCGATTGGTGCGCTCGAGCACTCAGGAACACATGACGGTCGGACAGTGCGATGCAGTTGCCTGCAAACGCAGCCTTTTCGTCGTCGGACAACCAGATCACGGCATCACCATACAAATGCGCGATGGCATCGGCGGCAGCGGCATCGGCGACCGAAGCCCGATGCAGTACCAGTGCCCGGCCAGCCAATACCGACATCACCACATTCGTGTGGTACTCACCCGGCACCAGATCAAACGCAAACATCGCGCGGAGGCCAAACGCTTCGTGCATGGCGGCAAGGCCCGCCTCATTGACGCGCTCACTCATGCCGCAGAAGCCGAGACCACGGCCCCGGTCGATGATCAGCGGGCCGGTCAGCTCGGCGACCACACCCGGCGCATCCAAACGCTGAACCGACATACCAAACTGCTTTTCGAACCATGCCGGCAGGTCGGCTCGCACCGATTCGCGCTGACGGACCGGATGTTTCATCGCGCCGACGATCAGGCGCCCCGGCACCGTTGCGAACACATTGTTCGGGAACACGGCATCCGGCGTTTCGACAGAACCCGGAAAGACCTTGGCCGGAATCACCTCACGAACCGCTGCAACCAGACCTGCATGTTGTGCCAGCGCGCGCTCGACATCAAACCCACCATCCGCCATATAGACATTGTCGCGAGCGGACTCATCGGCACGACGGAAGCCGTCAGGGCTCACCAGGAATGCCTGATCCGGCACCGCCCTGCCCCAATCGGCCGGCACGCCAGCGGCAATGCGCGTCATCCAGGACGCGGGATCGCGAAACACGCTCATGAATGCACCTCCGGCCGTGCGGCCTCGCATGCGGCCGCCAACGCGGCCTCGATCAGGGATTCATCGGCACCCGGGCGATGCGCGCCTTCACTCAACACACGACGGAACTTCCGCGCACCCGGAAGGCCCTGCAGCAATCCGAGCATCGGTCGGATGCTGTGCGACAGGTTTTCGCCGGTCGCCAGCCGTTGCCGGATGTATGGGTACAAGCCCCGCAGCACTTCGGTACGGACCGGCGGCACAAAATTGACGTCGAACAACGCCTGCTCGGCCATCGACAAGATATAGGGCTCATGCCACGCCACCCGACCGAGCATGACGCCGTCGAGTTGCTCCAGCGCCTGCTGCATGGACAGCACGGTCGACAAGCCGCCATTCAACACCACGGTCAGATCCGGGCGCTCGCGCTTCAGCCGGAACGCACGCGGATAGTTGAGCGGCGGGATCTCGCGGTTCTCGCGGGGGCTCAGACCTTTCAGCCAAGCCTTGCGAGCATGCACGATGAACACCTTGCAGCCCGCTGCCGAGACGATGTCGACAAACCGATCCAGATCGGCGTCATCATCCTGGTCGTCCACACCGATCCGGCATTTGACCGTCACGGGCACGACACCGTTGGCGGCCTCGATCATCGCCTGCACACACTCGGCCACCAACTCCGGCTCAAGCATCAGGCACGCGCCGAACCGCCCGGACTGCACCCGGTCACTGGGGCACCCACAATTGAGATTGACCTCGTCGAAGCCTTCGGACACGGCAATCCGGGTGGCCTCAGCCAACTTGGCCGGTTCCGAACCGCCCAACTGCAGGGCAACGGGATGTTCGCTCGGATCGAATTCCAGCAGGCGACCACGATCCCCGAACACGACGGCGTTGGCGTGCACCATTTCCGTGTAAAGCCGGGCCGATGGCGACAACACGCGATGCAACACCCGGCACTGGGTAGTCGTCCAATCCATCATCGGGGCGACACAGAGACGCCAGGGCGAAACAACTGAGGCAGTCACGGGATCGATTCCGGGTTGGCTGGACACAAGGCGGGTGGTTCGTCCACCCGAACATCGCGGCGGCAGGCGTCGACGAATGGTTCGATCGTCACAACAAGCCCGGCGAGTCAGCCCTCAAGTGTTGCAGGACAGCCTGTCAAATCCAAGCACATGCCCTGATTCCGCCCACGGTTTCATGACTATGCGGAATTTGACCGATAGCTGAACAAAAAACCGCGTGATGTACTGACCGGGACCTTTGGCACTTCTTTCACGTTCCTGTCATATTCCGCACTGGGGAAATTCTACCCCGGGGAGTCTGGTCGGCCTTTTGGCACGACCGTGTCAATCAACGTAACGTTTTGTGGGGTTGTAATGAACAAGAACAAACCAATCAGGAAAGTGCTGCGTCGGTCTGCGTTGGCTGTGGCACTGGGGATGTGTTTTGTCGGCGGCCATGCGTTCGCCCAAAGCTCAGTCGGATCGATTTACGGTGACGCAGGGCAGGAAGCTACCGTCACGATCGAAAACCTCGACACCGGTTCGAAGCGCGAAGTCAGCACAGGCGGCGATGGCCGCTTCACGTTGACCCAACTGGCCCCGGGCCGTTACAAGGTCACTGCAAACGGCGTCAGCCGCGAAGTCCAGGTGTCGGTCGGTACCGGTACCCGAGTGAATTTCGGCGGTAATGATCCGAAAACGCTGGAAACCCTCGAAGTCACCGCAAACTCGGTCAATCCGATCGACGTCTCCTCGGTTGAATCGACAACCATTTTCTCCGCCGAGCGCGTGCAGAAGCTGCCGGTTGCCCGCGACATCACGAACGTAGCCCTGCTGGCCCCGGGCACCGTCAAGGGTGACACCGGCTTCGGCAACCTGGCGTCCTTCGGTGGTTCGTCGGTCGCTGAAAACGGCTACTACATCAACGGTTTCGACGTCACGAACATCCGCAACTTCATTTCCTATGCCGACCTGCCGTTCGACGCCATTGCGGAACAGCAGATCAAGACCGGCGGCTATGGGGCTGAATACGGTCGCTCCCTCGGCGGCGTGATCGGTCTGGTCACCAAGCGCGGCACGAACGAGTGGAAGGGTGGCGTCAGCGCCTACTGGTCACCGTCAAGCCTTCGTTCGGACGGTCGGGATGTGGTCAGCCGTGACCCGGCCGACGTCGCCTCCGGTGAAAACCTCTTTGTCTACCGGTCCGACAATGAGTCGGACGGATTCAGCGTCAACCTTTATGGCGGCGGCCCGATCATCGAAGACCGCCTGTTCTTCTTCGGACTGATCGAAGGCGTCAACAACTCGGCTGACAGCTATACCTACACCGACAGCACGGCAACCGAAGACAACGATCCGAATGGTCTGGTGAAGCTGGATTGGAACATCACCGACAACCACATCATCGAGTTGACCGGCATCCAGAACAAGACCACGACAGACTATGAGTTCTATCAGCGCTCGGAAGGCCGATATGCCGACGAACACGAAGATCTGGCGGATTCCTACAGCCTGGAGAATGGCGGCAACGTCTTCATCGGCAAGTACACGGGCTATTTGACCGACAACTTCACGCTGTCGGCCCAATACGGCCGTCTGAAGAACAAGGACAACTGGCGCACGGTCGGACCGGAGGGCTCGGACTGTCCAGCAGCGTATGACTCGCGTCCGGCTGGCAACCCGCTGAACTTCATCGGATGCTGGAACGAAGCTGCGTTCACCGTGACCGATCGTGCATTTGGCCCGGACACCGATGAACGCGAAGCAGTTCGC